>CATPAO010000126.1 GCA_955652025.1 Casimicrobiaceae bacterium | reverse complement strand
GGGTAGCACGGGTCTGGAGAGGGGAGTGCCGTGCGCCTTGTGGCGTCGTTTGCGGCCACGGCTGACCAGGCCATGGCGATCGAGCACCGCGTGCACGGTGCTGATGGCGGGGGTCTGGATATCGCTGTGCAGGCGTCTGAGCTTCTCCCGGATCTTCGGTGCGCCCCAGCTGGGTCGCTCCCGCTTGAGCTGAACGATCAGTTTCTCGATCGGCAACGGCAGCTGGTTGGCATGGCGGTAGGGCCGTCGGCTGCGATCGGTGAGTCCGTCGAGGCCGTAGTCCTGGTACCGTTGAAAGATCTTGTAGCCGGTCTTGCGCGAGACATCGAACTCGCGGCATAGCGCCGCCATTTTCTCGCCGTCGAGCAATCGCGCGACGAATCGGAGCCGCTCATCCATTTTGTAACACTCCTGCCAGGGCACTTTGCACTCCCGCAAAGGCCCGAAGTGTTACCTATGTCTCCGGAATGAAGTGTTACCCCTCTCTCAGGAAGGGCAGAGCATTCCGGCGGCAGCCTTCGGGTTGCCGTTTCTTATCGGGCCGGCGCAATGGCGCGCTCGGGGCGACCTTGAGAGAACTGGACATGCGGCGTGCAAACACGTTGTCGCGGCCGAAACGCCGGGAATCGGCCTATTTGACGATGTAGCGGACAAAATGCAGACCTCGATCGTCCTGCGAAAGCGCGAATTTTCGCTTCGCCCGCATCGCGGTCAGGCGCAGAATGGATGGCTGCCATCATTTTGGCATGGACTGTGCTACGCCATGTGTTTCGACGCGGAATTCGCGATTGCATAGTGTTAACATCAACATTCTCGCTTGACGACGAACGCAGGCCGAGATTGCAAACCGGGGCAGACTGAGGGGAGGGCGCATGAAATCGATCGCTGAACGCTTCGGAATACTGTCGGCGCCGCTTGGTCGCTTCGCCGCATTCGCGCTTTGCGGCATGGTCGCGGTTCTCGTCGCGGCCTGCCAGACGCCGCAGTATCCGGCGGCGCCGGCCATGGCAAGCACGCCCGACTACGACTATCACATCGGGCCGCTCGACACCATCAACGTCATCGTCTGGCGCAATCCCGAGCTGTCGATGAGCGTGCCCGTGCGTCCAGACGGCAAGATCACGACGCCGCTGGTCGACGACCTTCCGGCGCTTGGCAAAACCCCGACCGAGCTCGAGCGCGACATGGAAAAGGCGCTGGTCAAATATATCCGCGATCCGGTCGTCACGATCGTCGTGACGACGTTCGCCGGGCCGCCGAACGAGCAGATTCGCGTCATCGGCGAAGCGACAAAGCCGCAGGTGCTTCCCTATCGTACGAACATGACGGTGCTGGACGTGATGATCTCGGTCGGCGGGCTCACTGACTTCGCCGACGGCAACGGCGCGCGCATCTTTCGCGTCGCGGATGGGGGCAAGCTCTATGCCGTGCGGTTGCGCGATCTGGTGAAACGCGGCGACATTACCGCGAACGTCGATATGCGCCCCGGCGACATCCTGATCATCCCGCAAAGCTGGTTCTAGCGCGCTCGCATCGTCCGCGTGTGAGCTTTGCGACTCGAACGGAATTATCGATGAACGACCTCTATCGGGAACTCTTAGCCTATTTGCGCGGCATGTGGCATCGCCGATGGATCGGATTGGCGGCGGCGTGGTTCGCCGCCATCGTCGGCGTCGCCGTCGTGTACCGAATTCCGGAGCGTTACGAGGCGAGCGCGCGCGTGTACGTCGACACCGAGTCGCTGCTGAGGCCCCTGTTGGCCGGGCTCGCGATCCAGCCGAATCTCGACCAGCAAGTGGCGTTGATGAGCCGGACGCTGATCAGCCGCCCGAACGTGGAAAAGCTCGTGCGGATGGCCGATCTCGATTTGCGCGTCAAGGCGCAATCCGAACGCGACGACCTGATCGACGACGTCATCAAGTCGATCGTGCTCACCGGCAACGTGCAATCCAATCTCTATGTGATCAGCTATCGCGATCCCAATCCGGAGCAGGCGCGCAAGGTGGTCCAGTCGCTGCTCGGCATTTTCGTCGAGTCGAGCCTGGGCGACAAGAAGCAGGACACGCAGACCGCCGTGAAATTTCTCGACGACCAGGTCAAGCGGTACGAGGAGACGTTGCAGGCGGCGGAGAGCCGGCTCAAGGATTTCAAGCTGAAATACATCGGTGTCGCCGATCGCGAAGGTCCCGACTACTACGCACGGATGACGCAGCTACGCAATGACATCGAGAACGCCAAGTTGGAAGCTCAATCGGCGGAACAGGCGCGAGACTCCTACAAGAAGGAATTGGCGGGCGAATCGCCGACGCTGTTGCTCGACGAGCCGGGCTCGGAGTCTGGGACCGCCATGCCCGAGATCGATGCCAGGATCACGGCGTTGAAAAAGGAGCTGGACGAGCAGCGGCGCAAATACACGGACCAGCATCCGGACGTGACCGCGACCAGGCGGTTGATCGAGCAACTGGAAGAGCAACGCAAGGACGATATCGCGGCTCGACGCAAGGCGGCGTCGACGAACCCTAAATCGATCGCTCCGCTGGATCGAAATCCGGTGTTCCAGCAGTTGCGGATTTCACTTGCGGAAGCCGAGGCGAATGTCGCTTCGTCGCGTGCCAAACTAGCCGCCTATCAGAATCAATACAACGCCCTCAAGACGCAGGCCCAGCTCGTGCCGCAGGTTGAAGCCGAGTTCGCGCAGCTCAATCGCGACTACGACGTGCAGAAGAAGACCTACGAAACGTTGTTGGCGAGGCGCGAGTCCGCGACGATGGGCAAGGACGTGCAGGACAGCGGAGGTACGCGCTTTCGGGTCATCGATCCGCCCCGCGTGTCGCCGGAGCCGGTGGCGCCGAGGCGGATATGGCTTCTCGTCGGCGCGTTCATTGCGGCGCTGGGCACCGGATTCGCGGCGAGTTTCGTCGCGAGCCAAATTTCGCCGATATTTCACGATATGCGAACGCTGCGCGAAGTCTCGAAGCGTCCGATTCTCGGAATGGTTTCTCTGCTTCCCAGCGAGCACCTGCAACAGCGCCGCCGTCAGCGCGCCTATCTGTTCGCCGGCGGTTTGGGTGGCCTTCTGGCGTCGTTTGCCGCCATATTTGGAGTCGCGCTCCTGATCGGGCGCGCCGCCGTGTAAAGGAACGATCGATGAGCTTGATCGAGGACGCCGCACGACGGCTCGAGGAGCTTCGACGCGCCGGGGCGGAGTTTCCCGAAACGCCGGCGGAGCCGCCGCGGGTCGCGAAGGGCAACGGCGACATGCCGCTGCCCGAAGCGGTCGTCGCGGCCATGGAGTCGAAGCGATTAGAGTCGGCGCTTTCCGAGGTGCGCACGTCGCGCTTCGACGCGCCCGCGGAAATCGCCGCCAACGACCGGCCCGGCGCGCGCGTGCCGGGTCGCTACGTCGAGCTGAATCTCGAGAAGCTGCGCACGCTGGGATTCGTTACGCCGGACGTTCCGACGTCGCAAATGGCGGACGAATTTCGGGTCGTCAAGCGTCCGATCATTCGCAATGCGCTCGGTAAGGGCGATGAGCGCGTCAAACACGGCAACTTGGTGATGGTGACGAGCGCGTTACCAGCCGAGGGTAAGACGTTCACGTCGATCAACCTGGCGATGAGCGTGGCAATGGAATACAACACCCGCGTGCTACTCGTCGATGGCGACGTCACGCACCCGTCGCTGCCGGCGATCCTCGGCACGCCGCACTCGCCGGGGCTCCTCGACCTCCTGACGCGCGACGACATTCGCGTCGGCGACGCGCTTATCAAGACCAATGTGGAGCGCCTCACGCTGCTACCGGCGGGACCCCGTCAGCGCCGGTCGACGGAGCTTTTGGCGAGCGAGCAGATGGCGAGCCTGTTGCGCGAGTTGTCGTCACACTATTCCGATCGAATCATCATCTTCGATTCCCCGCCGCTGCTCGCGACGACCGAGGCGCGCGTACTGGCAACGCACATGGGCCAGATCGTGATGGTCGTCGCCGCGGACGCGACATCGCAGCAGGCGCTGCAGCAGGCGCTCGCCACCGTCGAGACCTGCGAAATCGTGCTGATGTTGCTCAACAAGGCAAGCCGGACCGACGTCGGCACGTATTATGGCTATTACGGGGACGAAGGCGCGCAGTAACAGACTCGTTGCGTGCGGTCGTCATCCGGCGCGGGGCGGGCCCCGATCGCTTGCGCGGTGTGCCGCCGTCGGGGGTGTTCTCGTTTCGCTCACCGGCGGCGCGGTGGCCGAGACGTGGCGCATCGAGCCGACGATCTTCATCGAGGAGACGCTCACCAACAACGTCGATCTCCGCGCCACGGCGGATCGACGCAGCGATTTCGTCACCCAGTTGGCGCCAGGATTTCGGGTGAATGAAACCGGCGCCCACACGTCGCTCGTAGGATTCGTTTCGGTGCCCGTGCTTCTCTACGCGCGGACTGGCGCCGACAACAACAAGGCCGACCCGCAGGTCAGCCTGCTCGGCAACTGGGAACTCGTCAATCGGCTCCTGTTCGTCGATAGCTCGATCAACGTGAACCAGCAATACGTGACGCCGTTCGGCGCCCGCTCCGACAGCCTCGCCAATGCGACCAACAATCGCTATACGAGCCAGCTCTATCGAGTTTCGCCGTATGTAAAGGGCGACGCTGGCAAGGACTACAGCTACCAGCTCCGCGACGACAATATCTGGAGCAAAGGCACGAGCGTCATAAACGGTTCTTACACCAACGAGTTGACCGGTTCGTTCCGCCGCGACCCGCGGCCGTTCGGGTGGGCGGTCGAAATCGATCGCTCGGACACCAAGTTTCAAAACCAGGACCAGCAGCTCACGGAGCTCGCGCGCTTCCGGGGCCTCTATCAGATCGACCAGCAAGTGCAGATTTCGGCAAGCGGTGGCTTCGAGCACAACGATGTCTTGGTCCAGAGTCACGAGAACGTCCTCTACGGGGTCGGCTTTAAATGGCGGCCTTCTGAGGTAACGAGTTTGGACGCGACGTGGGAGCACCGTTTTTTCGGTTCTTCCTACACGGTGTCGTTCGATCATCGGACACCGCTGTCGGTCTGGAGCCTCTCGGCCTCGCGCAACACCACGACCTATCCGCAGCAGCTCGCCTCGCTGCCGGCCGGCGTCGACGTCGCGGGCGCGCTCAATCTGCTGTTCCTGTCGCGGGTGCCGGATGCCGCGCAGCGTCAGGCGCTCGTGAACCAATTGATCCTGGCCCGCGGCCTGCCGGCGTTTCTCTCGGACGCGGTCACGCTTTACACGCAGCAGATCACGCTACAGGAATCATTGCTCGGCACCGTGGGACTCCTCGGGGCGCGGAACACGGTCTTCGTTTCCGCCTACCGTCAGCGCAACGAGCCGATCTCGGCCGCCGGCACAGTCCTGCCATCGTTGTTCTCGCTTTTCGAGAACAACACGCAGACCGGCGGCAGCATCGTGTGGTCGCACTCGCTTACGCCGGTGCTCACGTTGACCGGAAGCGTGGACGGATCGCGTACCGTCGCCAACGACCGGCCCGGAACCTCCAAGCAGGCTTCGGTCCGCGCAACGCTCACGCAGACGGTCTCGGTATTGACGTCGGTCTACGCGGGCGTCCGCTACCAGAACCTCCGTTCCGATGTCAGCGCGAACTACAACGAAGCGGCGGTTTTCGTCGGCGTGAACCACCGCTTCCACTGAATGCAAAGACATGTATGAAGCTTTTTACGGGCTGACCGGCAAGCCCTTCCAACTGAACCCCGATCCGGCGTTCTACTTCGGCAGCCGCGGCCACAAGCGCGCGTTCGCGTACCTGCAATATGGCCTGTATCAGAGCGAGGGCTTCATCGTCATCACCGGAGAAATCGGCGCAGGCAAGACGACGATCGTGCGGAGCCTGTTCGAACAGATCGATCGCGACAAGCTCGTCGCCGCGCAGCTCGTCAGCACGCAGCTCGACGGCGACGACATGTTGCGCGCCGTCGGTGCCGCGTTCGGCCTGCCGGTCAAGTCGGTCGACAAGGCGATCCTGCTCGTGTCGCTCGAGGCGTTTCTATGCCAGCTCGCGATCGACAAGAAGCGCGCGCTGCTCGTGGTCGATGAGGCGCAGAACTTGACGCCGAAGGCCATCGAGGAGCTGCGGATGCTTTCCAACTTCCAGCTCGGCGACCAGGCATTGCTGCAAAGCTTTCTGATCGGCCAGCCCGAGCTTCGCGTGATGATGCAAAGCCCGCAGATGCAGCAGCTCCGCCAGCGCGTCATCGCGTCCTACCATCTCGGCCCGCTCGACAAGGCCGAAACGCAGGCCTACATCGAGCATCGGCTGCACCACGTCGGCTGGACCGGCGACCCGCGCTTCGAGCCCGCGTGCTTCGAGCTAATCCACACGTTGACGGGCGGGATTCCGCGCCGGATCAACACGCTGTGCAATCGGCTTTTCCTTGCCGGCTTTTTGGCCGAGCGGCACGCGCTCGACTCGGGCGACGTGCAGTCAATCGCGCGTGAAATCAAGGACGAGATGGGACCCGAGGCGACGCTCGGCCCCGCGCTGCACGTCGCGGGCGGCGCGCCGCCCGCGCCTTCGCCGCCCGATTCCGGGCAGTGGACCACGCAATTTCGCGAGCTCGACGAGCGTATGGATCGGCTCGAGAAGCTCGTCAACACCGCGGTCAACCTGCTGCATCGGGCGCTACTCACCGAGCAACGTCCAACCAAGCCGAGCACGCCGGTGAAGCGATGAGGGGCGTGGCAATGCGACTGCAGAGTCCGCGATTGTCGGCGGTTGCCGGCATGCGAATTGCTCTGTCCCGAGACCTCACGCGATTGCGATGGCGCAACTTCGCCTCGACACTCCTCCGATGAACCTGCACGACCTGCCCACCGCAACCATCGTGAATGCGCTCACGATCGACGTCGAGGACTATTTCCAGGTTTCCGCGTTCGCCGCTCACATCGACCGCCGCGACTGGGACCGGCTGCCGTGCCGCGTCGAGCAGAACGTCGATCGCATTCTCGAGATGCTCGCGGGCGCCGATGCGCACGCGACGTTTTTTACACTGGGTTGGATCGGCGAGCGCTACCCCGCGCTGATCCGGCGGATTGGCGCGTCCGGTCACGAGATCGCCAGCCACGGCTTCAGTCATCGACGCGCGACCGAGCAGGAGGCCGGCGCGTTCCTGGCGGACATCCGGCTCGCGAAGGCGGTGCTCGAGGACATCGCGGGACGGGAGGTCAACGGATACCGGGCGCCGAGCTTTTCCGTGGGGCGTGAAAATCCGTGGGCGTTCGATTGCATCACCGAGGCCGGCTATCGATATAGCTCGAGTTTGTACCCGATTCGACATGACCACTACGGTGTGCCGGATGCGCCGCGGTTCGCCCACGAGGTTCGGCCCGGCCTACTCGAAGTTCCGATCGCGACCATCCGCGTCATGCAAAACAACTGGCCAGCGGGTGGCGGCGGCTATTTTCGCCTTCTTCCCTACGCGCTGTCGCGCTGGTCGATCGAGCGCATCAACACGGTCGACCGCAAGCCGGCGGTGTTCTACTTCCATCCGTGGGAGATCGACGCCGAGCAGCCGCGTGTTGCCGGCGTGAGCGCGAAGGCGCGGTTTCGCCATTACGTCAATCTGCGACGCATGGCGCCGCGGGTGCGGCAATTGCTCTCCGATTTTCGCTGGGACCGCGCCGATCGCGTGTTCCTGAATGGGGCACCGTGATGCATGCCGAGGCGACGCGGCTGGACTCCGCTGAGGCAGTGCCGCCGGTCGTCGTGCGCCCGTTCGATCCCGGTGACGCACGCCGGTGGGATGACTTCGTCCCGCGCTGCCCCGAGGCGACGTTCTTTCATCGCATCGGGTGGCGCGCCATCATCGAGGATATCTTCCGCCACCGCTGCCATTACCTGGTCGCGGAACGAGGCGGCGCAGTGTCCGGCGTGCTGCCGCTCTGCGAAGTCAAGAGCCGGATCTTCGGGCACGCGCTCGTCTCGCTACCATTCGCCGTGTACGGGGGGGCCGCGGCAAACGACGCCGAATCGCGACGCGCGTTGATCGCCGCGGCGGAGGAGCTTGCGAAGGACCTCGGCGTGTCGCATCTCGAGCTGCGCAACCGGGTGCCGCACTGTCCGGATTGGCCGCGGCAGGATCTCTACGTGACGTTTCGCAAGCCGATCGACCGCGATGCCCATGTCAACATGCGGGCGATTCCGCGCAAGCAGCGCGCGATGGTGCGCAAAGGCATCAAGGCCGGCCTCGCAGGCGAAGTCGATGCGACGACCGAGCGCTTTTTCGCGCTGTACGCGGACAACGTTCACCGCCACGGAACGCCGCCGTTCTCGCGCCGCTATTTCGCCCGGCTCAAGGAAACGTTCGGTGACGCGTGCGAAGTGCTGACTATCGTCGATCGCGCCGGACATCCGGTGAGCGGCGTGCTGAGCTTCTATTTTCGCGACGAAGTGCTGCCGTATTACGCCGGCGACACGACCGCTGCGCGCGAGCTGGCGGCCAATGACTTCAAGTATTGGG
>CATPAO010000125.1 GCA_955652025.1 Casimicrobiaceae bacterium | reverse complement strand
CAGCGTGTCGCCGAACCATATTGCGTTTCGCGCCGAATCGCGCAACGTCGTCGACGCGTTCTACCGCGCCGCCATCGCCGCCGGCGGCAAGGACAACGGTCCGCCCGGCTTGCGCCCGCATTACCACACGCATTATTACGGCGCGTTGGTGCTCGATCCCGACGGACACAACATCGAGGCCGTCTGTCACGGACCGGCATGAGCGCCGCCGGGCCAAGGTGCGAGTGCGCCCCCACTGGGGGCAGCGCAGCGGCGACAGCCGCAAGCGTGGGGCTCCTCGTGCATCGGACGACGATGAAGCTATCGACGTTATTGCGCGCGGCCGTCGCATTTGCCGGCGCGCTCGCCGCTGCGGGCGCGTTGGCGCAAACCTGGCCCGACCGGCCGATCAAGTTCATCATGGCCGCGCCCGCCGGCAGCTCGATCGACGTCCTCGGCCGCACGATCGCCGAAAAGCTGACGCAGCGACTCGGTCAAGCAGTCGTCGTCGAGAACAGGCCCGCGGCGGGCGGGACCGTCGCTGCCGCGGAGGTCGCCAAGGCGGCGCCCGACGGCTACACGATGATGATCGGCTTCAACGGTCCGCTGTCGTTCGCGCCGCTGTTGCAGAAATTGCCTTACGACGTGCAGAAGGACTTGGCGCCGGTGATCACGACGACGAGCCAGCCGAACGTGCTGGCGGTCACCGCGTCGCTGCCGGTCAGGTCGGTCGCCGAGCTCGTTGCGTACGCGAAAGCGAATCCGGGCAAGCTCAACTACGCATCGGTGGGCAACGGCAGCTCGTCGCATCTCAACATGGAGCTGTTCAAGCAAATGGCCGGCATCGACGCGGTGCACGTGCCGTTCAACGGATCGCCGCCTGCCGTGACCGCGACGCTTCAGGGCGAGACGCAAATCATGTTCGCGGTGATGCAGCCGCTGCAAGCGCAGATCCAGGCCGGTAAGCTCCGCGCGCTCGCCGTTACGTCGGCAAAACGATTTCCCCTGCTCCCGGACTACCCAACCATCGCAGAATCCGGCTATCCCGGCTTCGAGGCGCTGGCGTGGAACGGCGTGATGGTTCCCGCCGCGACGCCGAAGCCGGTGATCGCGCGGCTCAACGCCGCAATCAATGCAGTGCTCAAGGAGCACGACGTCGTGCAAAGAATGCACGCGCAGGGTTTCGACCTGATCGGCGGAACCCCGGAGGAATTCGGCGCGCTCGTCAAGGGCGAGACCGACAAGTGGGCGCCGGTGATCAAGAAGGTCGGCCTCAAGATCGATTGACTTTGCCCTACGACCCCTATGGCCGAAATCCGCAAAGTCGTCCTCGCCTATTCGGGCGGCCTCGACACCTCCGTCATCCTGCAATGGCTGCAGGACGTCTATCGCTGCGAAGTCGTCACGTTCACCGCCGACATCGGCCAGGGCGAGGAAGTCCTGCCCGCGCGCGCCAAGGCGCTCAAGATGGGCATCAAGAAGAAGAACATCTACATCGAAGACCTCCGCGAGGAATTCGTCCGCGACTTCGTGTTCCCGATGTTCCGTGCCAACGCGGTGTACGAAGGCGAATATCTGCTCGGCACGTCGATCGCCCGGCCGTTGATCGCGAAGCGACTGGTCGAAATTGCGCAGGACACCGGCGCCGACGCGATCGCCCACGGCGCGACCGGCAAGGGCAACGATCAGGTTCGCTTCGAGCTGACCGCGTACGCGCTGATGCCGAACGTCCGCATCATCGCGCCGTGGCGCGAGTGGGACCTGCTGTCGCGCGAGAAGTTGCTCGCCTACGCCGACAAGCATGGGATCCCGGTCGAGTTCAAGCAACGAAAGGGCGGCGCGCCGTATTCGATGGACGCCAACCTCTTGCACATCAGCTACGAGGCAGGCGTCCTCGAGGACCCGAATTTTACGCCCGAGGAGTCGATGTGGCGGATGACGGTCGCACCGGAAAAAGCGCCGAACCGACCGTGGATCGTCGAGCTCACTTACGAAAAAGGCGACATCATCGCTGTCGACGGCAAGAAATTATCGCCGGCCAAGGTGCTGGCGAAGCTGAATGAACTGGGGGGCAAGCACGGCGTCGGCCGCCTCGACATCGTGGAAAACCGTTACGTTGGGATGAAATCCCGCGGCTGTTACGAAACGCCGGGCGGCACGATCATGCTGAAGGGCCATCGCGCGATCGAATCTATCACGCTGGACCGCGAGGTGGTCGCGCTCAAGGACGATCTGATGCCCCGCTATGCGCGCATGATCTACAACGGCTACTGGCTCAGCCCCGAGCGCCAGCTGTTGCAACGGCTGATCGACGCGTCGCAGGAGACGGTCAACGGCAGCGTGCGCCTCAAGCTGTACAAGGGGAGCGTGCTGTGCGTCGGGCGCGAATCGAAGACCGACTCGCTGTTCGATCCGAAGATAGCGACGATGGACGACGATGCCGGCGCGTACGATCAGAAAGACGCCGCGGGATTCATCAAGCTGAACGCGTTGCGGCTGCGCGTCGCGGCGAACCAGCGGAACCGCAAGTAGCGGATGGTCGAGCCGGCGCGCCGGACCCAACATCGACGCGCATGCCCGAGTTGCCCGACGTCGTCGTTTATTGCGAAGCGCTCGCTGCGCGGGTCCGCGGTCAAACGCTCGAACGCGTGCGGCTGCAAAGCCCGTTCGTCCTGCGCACCGCCGTTCCACCGATCGCCGACGCGGAGGGTCAACGCGTGCGCGACGTGCGCCGCCTCGGCAAGCGGATCGTACTCGCGCTCGACGGCGAGCTGTTCCTGGTCATCCATCTGATGATCGCGGGCCGCCTTCGCTGGCTCGCCGCCGGCGTCAAGCCGCCCGGCCGCATCACCCTCGCCTTGCTGGAATTCTCGAGCGGGCGGCTGGCATTCACCGAAGCGGGCACTAAGCGCCGAGCGTCGCTGCACCTGGTGCGGGGCGAAGCGGCACTCCTATCGTTCGACTTGGGTGGTCAGGACGCACAGGCGGCGGATCTCGACGCTTTCGCGCGACGCCTCACGCTCGAGAACCACACGCTCAAGCGCGCACTCACCGATCCGCGCATATTGAGCGGCATCGGCAATGCGT
>CATPAO010000124.1 GCA_955652025.1 Casimicrobiaceae bacterium | reverse complement strand
GAACCACGCCGCGCGTCGGCACGACGGAGATCAATCCGCGTCCGGCGGCCGCGCGATCGATTTCGTCGACGCTGCCGACCACGCCGGCGAATCGAACGACATCGGGCGGTCGCGGCGCCGTTTCGTCGCGCGCCATCGAATCGCGGACGGTGATCGGTGGTGCGCGCAGTACGACACCCGAAGCCTCGGTCGTACCGGCCAGCGCCAGCACCACCGGCACGGCGGCCATGATACGAGCGAGTTCGGCGTCGTTGGATGGAAACGCGGCGAGCCGCGCGGCGAGATCGGCGTCGACGTGCTCGGCGTGACCGAGCAACCATTGCGGCGAGAGCCGGTCCGGTTCCGGCATGAGAATATCGACACCGATAGCCGCGGGCTTAGCACTCGCGATTTTGCCAATCAGTCGTGCGAGCACGGTGCGCGGCCACGGCCACTGACCGAGCGCGGCGATGCTTTTGTCGTCGATCGCGACGATGACGGCCGGCGACGACTCGAGGCGTCGCGGCGCGCGATTTTGATAGGCGTCGAACCAGGCCGCTTCGCCGCGCAGAAGCCACGACGGCTCCCACCATAGCAACCCGGTCAGCGCCACCAGTGTGACGACGCCGATATTGCGGATACGAGTGGGGGAAGACGACGCCGGCTCGCTTCCCGGCGGCGAGTTCACAAATCGATTTCCATGCCGTCGTACGCAGCGCTCACGTGCAACGGCGCGCCGGTCCGCGTGATCTCCTCGAAGCGCCGCGTATCCGCCAGCGTCCGGGCGATCGCTTCGTCGTTCGACGCCGGCTCGTGGTGGAACATGCACAAGTGCTTCGCGCCCGCGCGCTGGCACAACTCCACGCCGACGATGTTGCTCGAGTGTCCCCAATCCGCCTTCACCGAGATCGCCTCGGCGAGCGAGTACATCGCGTCGAAGACGACGACGTCGGCGTCGCGGAAGAAATCGACGAAGCCGTCGGTTTCGGCCGGGTCGGAGAGCTTGTGCTCGGAATCCGTGGAGTACACGACGGCACGTCCGCCGGCCTCGAACCGGTAGCCGTACGAATCACCCGAGTGCCGCTGCCGCTTGAGCAGCACGTCCATGCCGGCGATCGAATGGCGCGTGTCGGGTTCCAACCGGACGAATTCCAGGCTCGCGCGAAGTGCGGAGAAATCGACCGGAAACGACGGCGGCGATTGCTGTCGCCGCAATGCCGCCTCCAACTCGGCATGGCCGCCGTAGATGTACAGGCGATTACCTGGAACATAGGCCGGCGTGAAGAACGGCAGGCCCATGATGTGGTCCCAATGCATGTGCGACATGAAAATGTGGTAAGTCCGCGGTGTCGCGCCATGACGGGCCAGCACCGATTGGCCGAACGGCCGCACGCCGCTGCCGAGATCGCACAACACGTACTCCGATCCGCCCGTCACGATCTCGACACATGACGAATGCCCGCCGAACGTTCCGGCGACGGGCATTCCCAAACCGTCGAGATAGTCGTCGAGCGCGCCCGCGGAATCGAACGTGCGTCCGGAGGCACCGCGCACTGCAATGGTCAGCTTTTTGCGCACTTCCGCAGCAGTGAGCGCCACCGGAAGCGAGCCGCGCGTGCCCCAGAAACGCAGTTGCTTCACGGCGCGCCCTCTTGCGCGGCGGTATCGTAGGCGGCGAGCGCCGGCGCGGACAACGTCCCGAGCGCCACCCGCATCGACGAGAACACGGCGAGGATGAGATCGAAGCGGCTGATGCTGATGATCTCGGCGACGATCGGCTGCAGTGCGGCGACGGCAAGCTTGCGCTGGCTCGAGTGCAGTTCTTTGGCGGCAATCATTAGCACGCGAAGCCCCACGCTGCTGATGTATTCGACGCCGGCAAGATCCAGCACCACAGCGTGGCCTTCGCGCAGGTCCGGATCGAGCGAGCGCTTGAACGCTTCGGCGTTCGCATGGTCGATTCTGCCGGTCGGAATGGCGACGATGACATCGGCGTAGCGGCGGCTGGCATACTCCATTTGCGCGAGTCCTTGCTCCCTAGACCAGGCGTGACTCTAGCAGGCGGCGCCGCGGGCGTGTCGCATCCTAGCGCGCGATGCGATCACAGCGATGCGGTTTCCGCCGTCTTCGGCCGCCAGACGAGGAGCCGCGCCTCGATCTTCGTGACGACGAAATCGAGCAACAGCGCGAACAATGTCAGCACCAGGATGCCTGCAATGACGGTGTTGATGTCGAACACACCTTCGGCCTGCAGGATCAGGTACCCCACCCCTTTTGCCGAGCCCAAGTATTCGCCGACGACGGCGCCGACGAACGCCATGCCGACCGACGTGTGCAAGCTGGAGAACACCCACGACGTCGCCGACGGCAGGTAGATGTGGCGCAGCAGCTGGCGTTTCGATGCCCCCAACATCCGTGCGTTCGCGAGCACGACGGGGCTCACTTCCTTCACGCCTTGGTAGACGTTGAAAAAGACGATGAAGAACACCAGCGTGACGCCAAGCGCGACCTTCGACAGCACGCCCAGACCGAACCAGACGGCGAAGATCGGGGCCAGGATGACGCGCGGCATCGCGTTCATCGCGGTGATGTACGGTTCGGCGAGCGCGGATGCCATGGGCGACAACGCGAGCCACAAGCCGATTCCCAGGCCGAGCACGCTGCCGATCGCGAACGCCAGCACCGTCTCCCATAGCGTGATCGCAAGATGCGGGTAGATCTTGCCGCTGATGAACCACTCGATCACGACTTTGATCACTTGCAGCGGTCGGCCGAAGAAGAACGCCGTGTTCTTCGCGCTTGCTTCCGAAACCAGGATCGGCTCGGTCATCAGGAACCAGAAGCCGAGCAGCGCGCCGATCAAGAGCGCTTGATACAGGACGAGGCGCCCGCGCGAGAGGCGCGCGTCAGCGCTTGCCTTGCGCATAGCCTTTGAGCACTTCGGACTTGAGCACGCGCCACATCGCCTCGTGCAGATCGACAAAGCGCGGCGACATACGGATCTCGGCGACGTCGCGCGGCCGCGGAAGGTCGATCGCGAACTCGCCGATCGGATGCGTTTCCGGACCGGCAGACAGCACGACAACGCGGTCGGACAGCGCGATCGCCTCCTCGAGATCGTGCGTGATGAACAGCACCGACTTGCGATCGGCCGACCACAGATCGAGCAACTCGTTTTCCATGAGCTGGCGGGTCTGGACGTCGAGCGCGGAGAATGGCTCGTCCATCAGCAACATCTCGGGATCGAGGATCAGCGTCTGCGCCAGCGCGACGCGCTTGCGCATGCCGCCGGAAAGCTGGTGCGGATACCGATCGCCGAACCCGGTGAGACCGACGCGGACGAGCCACTCGCGCGCACGCAGGTTCCGCTCCGGGATTGGAACACCTCGAAACTCGAGCCCCGCGGCGACATTGTCGAGCGCGCTCCGCCACGGCATCAACGCGTCGGACTGGAACATGTAACCTGCGCGGGCGTTGACACCAGCGAGCGGCGCGCCGTCGACCAGCACGCGTCCCGCGGACGGTGCGAGCAGGCCGGCGGCGACATTCAAGAGCGTCGACTTGCCGCAGCCGGTCGGCCCCACGACGGACACGAACTCGCCAACGCGAACCGCGAGCGATGTGTCCTTCACCGCCGTGTAACGTCTGCCGTCCTTTGGCGCGGCAAACGCGCACGTGACGCGATCGAGGGCAAGCGCGACGGCCGCATCCGCGGTCCGGTGCGCCGCGGTGGTCGGCTCCATCAACGGTACTTTTGCGCAGCCTTCTGCTGGAACGTCATGTTGTAGCTCTTGGTCACGTCGACCGTCGCCGTCTGCACCTGCGGGTCGAAGCTCTTCAGGTCGCGATAGACCGCTTTCGCCGCATCGATGCCGATCGCGCCGTCATGCTTGTACGTTTCGATGTTTTTCTCGAGCACCGCCTTGTATGCCGCCTTGTCGGTGTAATAGTCGGACGGCACGGCCGCGACGATCCGATCCGGCGTGGACTGCTGGATGAAGCGGAGCGCGCGCACCATGGCGTTGACGATTGCCTGCGCCGTGTTGGGGTACTTTTTCGAGAACTCGACCGGCACGTAAATGCAGCCGGCCGCGTAGGCCCCGCCGTAGACGTCCTGCATCCCTTTCGCGGTCCGCGTGTCCAGCACCGGCACGATCGTGCCGTCGGACTCGAGTTGCGAGATCACCGGGTCCAGGTTGGATATCGCATCGATCTCGCCGCGCTTCATGATCGCGACTGCGCCAGCGGTGGCGCCGACGCCGATGATCGCAACGGCATCAGGCTTGAGTCCTGCCTTGGCGAGCAGGATGTTCACGAACATGTTGGTCGACGATCCCGGTGCGGTGACGCCGATCTTCATGCCGTTCAGGTCGGCCGGCGACTTGTACGCCGCGGCCTTCGCCTTCGACATGCCGAGCACGATGCCCGCATATTTTCCCTGCAATACCAGCGCCTCGATGTTTTGGCCCTTCGCTTGCTGTGTGATCGTGTGCTCGAAGGCTCCGGAAACGACGTCGACGCTGCCGCCCAGAAGCGCCTGCAACGCGCGCGCGCCGCCCGGAAAATCCTGGATCTCGACGTCGAGACCTTCGGCTTTGAAGTAGCCGTTGCTCTGCGCGATCGTCAGCGGCAGGTAGTAGAACAGCGTCTTGCCCCCGACCCCGATCGTGATCTTCGGTTTTTCGGGCACCTGCGCATACGACGGCGCGGCGAGCACCAACGCGGCCAACGCGGCCGCGATCCATGATCCCAGGCGATGCATTATTTCCTCCGTAAGCCCCAGCGTTGTTTTGAATTGGCGCGTATTCTCGCGGTAGTGCACCTTCGCCGTCAAACGATGGGCACCTATCCCAGCCGCGCGGCGGGCGCGAAGAACCTCGCAGTGACACCGCCGGGTTGGCCGCGAACGCGCAGCGCCTTCAGCTTGGCCGCCATTGCGTCGCCCATCCATATTTGCGGATTCGACGGCGGCGCATAGCCCTCCGACTTTTCGCGCTCGTCGACGCGCTTTTTCGCGATCTCGAACGCCGACTCAAAGG
>CATPAO010000123.1 GCA_955652025.1 Casimicrobiaceae bacterium | reverse complement strand
CTGGGCGCCCGCGGCGCGCGCCGCGCGGCGTCGGTTGGCGAGGACATCCGCCGCATCCTGTGTCTGGCCCGCTTGCGGCGGAGCGGCATTCGGCCCTTGCGCGCCCGCTGGAGACACCTGCCCGGGTGCGCCCGGTTGAGAACCCGCCGCGACCGGCTGAATCGTCGTCTTGGGGCCCAGCGCGACCTTGAGCGTCAGCAATTCGGAATCGGCGCCTTGTGTCAGCTTCACGCGATCGGGACGCACTTCGGCGACCAGCATTCCGTTGATGGACTCGCCCTGCTGCACGCGCCGCGAGCGCCCGCCGTTGACCTCGCGCAGAAACGCCGTCGCCTTCTGATCGACGACGGTCGTTCCGGTCAGCACGAATTGCCCGGTCTGGAGCGCGCTCTTGGCGCCGGTCGCCGGCGGAGGAGGCGCGGGCCGGCGCGTCGGATTGAAGAGCGTGCGCTCGACGGTTTCGCGTCGCTCGGCCACGCCGCCGGAAATCTGGTATTCCGGCAACAACGCGACGTTGACCGGCTGCGGCGTGACGCTGACGTTCTGCGCCGGCACGCGCCTTAACGCGTGGCCCCATTCGGTTTCCCAGCCGATCAATATGGCGAACACCGCGAAGGGCAATGCCCAGGTCAGCCACGCCTTCACACGCGAATCGATATCTTTCATCGCAAGGCCCTCCTCATGACTTTCCCGCCGCGCCGCTCGTAGCCGGCGCCGCGGGTTTCACTGCGTCGGCGTACGCGAACGCGCTGACGTCGAGCTGCACGTTGACTTCGGGCTCCATGCCGGGCGCGGGCTTGAAGCCGCGAAAGGCGTTGAGCGGCCGCACGGTAATGTTGTCGACCAGCAGATACGGCTGCTGCGACTCGATCGCGTTGAGGAGCTTCTGCAGCGCCGGCGTCGTGGCGAAGAACTGAACGTTGACGCCGATCTGCTTGAAGCGTCCGTCATCGCGCACCGCGGTGTTCTGGCTGGTGGTGATGCGCCCGCCGCTGCTCTCGATCGTTGCCTTGACCGCCTCCTGCAACTCGGCCCCCGCGAGATTCGCTGCCGTGTTCTTGAGGAAGAAGCGGCGGCCGTCGCGCTCCCTCATCGCGTCGAGCGCGTGCCGGAGCTCCGGCGTCTGCGCGGCGACCCGCCGCAGCCGGTCGATACGGTCGGAAGTCTCGGCGATGGCCGCGTCGTAGTGGCGATGCAAGAGCAGCACCGGTCCCAACAAAATGGCGAGCGCGAGCGCGAGCAGCGCAATGAAGATCGCGAACGCGAGTGCGCGTTGCGTCGACGGCGAAAGCTTGGCCACGACGGTGGGCGTCATGACTTCGCTCCCGGCGGCGGAAGCGGCGCCGCGCCGGCCCTTGGCGGGTCTCCGCTCGCGGGAGGCGGGGGCAGAGTGCCTGGCGCATCGGTCTTCGCCGGATCGCCGCCGGCTGGGTGCGGCGGCGGCGCCTCGGTCTTTGCCGCGTCTCCGCCCGGGCGTGGCGGTGGCGCGACCGGCGGAGGCGGGACCGGCGGTGCGGCAGGCGCACGCGGAGTAGTGACAGGCGGTGGCCTGTCGAGCGCGGCAAGCGCAATTGGCGCGGGCGAAGGGAGCGGCTTCATCTGCGCGCCCAAATCGAAGATCTCTCCAGGCCCGGGCTGGATCTTGGTCGTGGGCGAGCGCGGTGCCGCCTGCGTGAACAACCGCGAGTCCTCGAGCAGCGTCACCAACCGGCCCGCGCTGGCCGATTCGCCGCGAAAGAGCAGTTCGCGCTGCATGTCCTTGCCGCGTCCGCTCGTCCGGACCTCGAGCTGCGTCAACCACGTGTCGTCCGGCAGCAGGCGCGTGACGTCCTCAAGAATCTGCATCGTTCCCGGATAGGCGTATTTGCGCTCGAGCGCGAAATTGTAGTCGCCGACCTGGCGCTCGAGCTGCGCGCGCAACGCCTCGGCAACGGAAGCTTGTTGCGTCGCCTGCGCCGCGACTTCGTTTTGCGCGATCGCGTATTCGCGCTTCTGCCACACCGGAAGCACGACCGCCACCACGGCCACCGCGCCGAGCAGCGCGATCGGCAGCCAGAATTGCCAGCGCTTCCACCACGCATACCCGTTGCGCATTTCCGCCGGCAACAGGTTGAGGCGCGACGAGGCGGCGCTGGCCGCTGGCTCGGGGACCACGGCGGAGGGCACCGCGCCCCACGCCGCAACCTGCTTCACTGCCGCATCGACGTCTTTGCGTCGCGCCGCGGCCAGATCCACGCGGATTTGTCCCCGCGCCTTGTCGCGCTCGATCACAACGGCGTCGAAATAGAGCTCGTCCGACTTGAACGGCGTATGCCGGTCGAGATCGTAGGCCAACGCCTGGCGCAGATTTTCCTCGACCGCGGCCGGCAGCTGGAGCGACTTGCGAAGCACCGCGCGTGACGCAAGCGAAATGATGACTTTCGGCGCCAGCACCGCACTCCCGCTGCCGCCCGTTCGCGTCGATTGCGTGAACGCCGCACGTCCCTCGGCATTCACCTTCGCGGGATCGCCCGCGATCGAGAGAGTCGCCGTTTCGACCATGCGGAGCCGGCCGTCCTTGACGTCCGGGCGCCACAGCGTCGCGCCGTCGCCGTCGAACGCGATCACCGGCCGCATCCGCCGTCGTTGCATGGCCGCGCGCGGCGTCGCGGGAACCAGCGCCGCCAGTTCCCGCGTCCACCATTGCCAGTAGCCGTAAAGCCCGTACCGCCGCGCGAAATCGCGGACGCGCGCGCCGGCGCCAGGCAGGGCAAATTCACGGTCAGCGGGCATCGGCTCTAGCGCCTGAAAAACGAAGTGGATGGCCGCGCGGGCGCGTCGGGCGCCACGATGGCCGGCATGCGGGCGGCTTCCGTCCAAGCGAGCGCCAGCACCGGCCGCCGCGCGTCGTTGGTCGGTCGTAGCACCGCTTCGCGGACGAAGGTTACACCATCGGGTAGCGTCGCTTCGGCGTGGATGCGCCACACGGGAATCGAGCCGCTGCCGAACGCCTGCGCGACCGGAAACGCCGGCGGCGGCAACTTGTTGTCGCGCGCATCGGTCCGCCGGGCGATGAAATCGTCGACGACATCCGCCGTCGCGCCGGGAATCGCCAACAGCACGTCACGCGATGCGGTCTGCGGATTGATGCCGGGCTGGCGCGAATAGACGGTCAGGCTTTCGGCGAGCCGCGCGTACAACGCGGGCGTCACGCCGAGCACGCGCGCCAACTCGCCCACGGTTTCGAACGGAGCGTGCGCCGGACCATAGGTGAGACCGGCCGCACGATAGTCCGCGTCCTCCGCACCATTCGGCCGCTTGAGATCGCCCGCGTCGCGCCAATCGCCGATCGCGTCCAACACCCGCGTCGCCGTCGGGTCGTCCAGCCCCCCGGCTGACATCAACAAACCCTTGAGCAATGCCGCGTTGGCGAAGTTCAAGTCGATTCGCGCGGTTTCATCCACGGCATTGGTGACGATATCGATCTCGCCGTCCTTCCACGCGTGCCGCGCGCCGTCGGCCATCCACGCGTCCGCAAGCCGCGGCCGGCCGAGCTCGTAGAGTGTCCGTTCGACCGCGCCGTCGGCGGCCGCGCGCGCGCGGGATAGCGAAAGCGCATTGCGCGCCGCAACGATCTCGCTCCGCATCGAGAACGCGAAACCGCTCGCGATCACCGTCAACAGAATCGTCAGCCACAACGCGAGCACGAGCGCGATGCCGCGCTGGACGCAGGGAGGGCGGCATGGCGGGTTCGGTGCGGCGCGCATGAATGCGTCAGAGCTGCGCGCAGCGCTGTCGCGCCGGGTCGAAGGCGCGACAGCCCGCGTCGGGCGCCTCGCGCGGCGCCACGAACAGCGGCGGCCACGCGGGACCCCGTTTCGGCGCCACGTCGATTCGAATCATGATCGGCAGCCGTTGCCGATCGTCCCATCGATCGCGCCACGACGGATCGTTGGCGTCGGCCGCATTGGCATCGCGACCCAAATAGCCGATCTTGAGGCTCGCGATGTCTTGCGCGAGCACCGAGCGCTCGGCGCTCGCGAACTCCGGCGGCTGCGCCGCGGCGAGATCCGGCAGCATGCGCTCGAGCACGAGCGGCGTTCGCGCCTCATCGTGCCTGACCGAAAGCCGGTAGAACCACACACCGCCGCTGGCCACGCGCGCCGGCAGCACCGCCGCGTACCGCAGCTCTTCCAGCTCGCCGGCGAAAACGAGCGGCCACTCGACGATCTTGCGCATGCGCAACGGATGCTGTTCCTCGAGGTTCGCGCGGAGGAACGCTTGCGCGAGACGCATGCCGGACGTCGCGTCGACCTTCGCTTCGCCGCGATCGAGCGTCGTTCCGGCGAACCCCAGCGACCCGTACAGCACGGCTGACAGAAGCGCCAGCAGCACGAGCGCAATCAACAGCTCGACGAGTGTGAAGCCGCCCGGGCGCCGGTTCACAGCGGCGTCCTCGCGCCGATTTTCACCGTCGACAGCGACAGCGTGCGATCGCGTCCACTGTCGCTCGGAAAACGTACGTCGACGCTGACGCGATAAAGCCGCGTCGGCAAGGCATCCGATGCGCGCTCGAGCTCGTCGGGCGTGCCGGGCGCCACGTACGGCGCGATCGAAGTTTGCCAGCGGAAGCGGCCGTCGCTTTCACTGCCCTGGTCGCTGCCCTCGCGCAACGCCTTCTCGTTGGCGGCGACGGCAAGCCGGCTCTCGGCGACCAGAAGCGCGCGGCTCCAGTCCTCCGCGGCCGACGCGTTGTTGAGCGCACCGCCGAACAGCCGGAACAGCGCCGTGGCGACGAGCGCGACGATGACGAACGCGACCAGCACTTCGAGCAGCGAAAATCCACCGGCGTGCGGGCGCCGCGCGCGACTTGGCGCAGACTCGAGACGGGTATTGGCGTTCGGCATCGACTATTCGAGGATCGCGACGCGGCCGGTCAGCCAATCGACATCGACTTCGTATTTGCGCGCGCCGGCGCCGACGGTGATCCGTCCGCCATTGCTGCCGCCGTCCGGATAGAAGCGGATTGCACCTGTGTTTTCGTTGACGATGTCGTTTTGGGCGGTAAACAGCGCGAGCTCGACGCGCGGCGGCAACGCGTATTCCTTCGGATCGCGGTCGACCTTGAAGCGCCGGCCGCGCAGATCGAGCCACAAAAACGCCTCGCGTTTTTGCGCCACGGCTTCGGTTCGCGCCAAGCGGAGTCCGCTCGCGAGCTGCCGCGCGGACGACTTGAGCGTGCTCGTTGGAACGCCGTCGCCGAACGTTGGCAGGACCATCCCCGCGATGAGCGCCATGATGGCCAGGACGACCAGGAGCTCGAGCAACGTTACGCCGCGGGCATTCATCGGAGGCGGCGCGCCGTCAGTTAGTGATGTCCGCGTTGACACCTTCGCCGCCTTCCTTGCCATCGGCGCCGTACGAAAGGATGTCGTAAGGCCCGCGCTGGCCCGGCGCCGCGTACTTGTATTCGTTGCCCCACGGATCTTTCGGGACCGTCGATTTCTTCCAATAGGGGCCGTTCCAGTTGGTGACGCCCGCGGGTGCCGTGACCAGCGCCTGCAGCCCCTCCTGCGTCGTCGGGTAGCGCCCGATCTCCAACTTGTAAAGATCGAGCGCCTGACCGATTTGGCCGATCTCGATCTTCGCCGCGTCGACCTTCGCCTTCTCGCCGCGGCCGATGAAGTTGCCGCCGACGATGCCAAGGACGACGCCGATCAGGACCAGCACGACGAGGATCTCGATCAGGGTCATCCCCGACACGCGTTTCCGTGAAAGGTTCATTGAGCTCTTCAGCCTCCCTGCGTTGCCGCGCCGCAAGTCCATCCTCCGGGGCGCGAAACGGAACTGTTAGACACGAATTACGAGACGAGTTCGCTCATGCCCATAACACCCAGCAGAATCGAGAACACGATTCCGCCGACCAGCACCGCGAGTCCGAGGATCATCACCGGCTCGAGCACCGCGAGAAAACGCTTGACCGCGACTTGGACTTCGCGGTCGTAGATGTCGGCGACACGGGTCAGCATCTCCTCCAACCGGCCGCTTTCCTCGCCGACCATGATCAACTGCGTCGCGAGACGCGGGTACAACGCGGTCTCCGCGAGCGGTCGGCCGAAGCCCTTGCCCTCGCGGAGCTTCGCGATCACGCCGTCGAGCGCATTTCCGAGCACGACATTGCCCATCGTTTCCTTGACGATCGACAAGCCGGAGAGCAGCGTCACTCCGTTGCCGATCAGCGTCGAGAGCGTGCGCGCGAAGCGAGCGACCTCGAGCTTGGCGAGTGCGTCGCCCAGAAGAGGCGTCCGCAGCATCCTGGCGTCGCGCGCACGGCGCACGTCCGGGTTGTGTCCGCGGCGGCGAAACCACAGCACGGCGAGCACGACCGCGGCGATCACCGCCCACCACCAATGCTTCATGAATTCGCCCAAGAATACGACGAACTGCGTCGGCAGCGGCAGCGCCTTGCCGGACTGCGCAAACGTCTGCTGGAACTGCGGCACGACGAATATCAGCAGCACGATCACCGAGGTCACGGCAACGCCGATCAGTATCGTCGGATAGATGAGCGCCGAGCGGACGGACTCGCGGAGCTCCTTGTTGCGCTCCATCGTTTCGGCGAGTCGCTGCAGCACGAGTCCGAGCGCGCCGCCCGCCTCGCCCGCGCGCACGATGTTCACGTAGAAGCGGCTGAACACTTCGCGCCGCGCGTCGAGCGCCTGCGACAGCGACTTGCCGCCGCGCACGTTGTCGCGCACGCCCTGCAGCAGCGTCGCCACCGGCGGCGTCGGCGCGAGGCCGATCAGGATTTCCAGCGCGCGATCGAGCGGCAGGCCGGCACGCAGCAGCGTGGCCAACTCGCGTGTGATCGCGAGCAACTGGTCGCGCGACACTTTCTTCGATGCGAACAGTTTGCGCCGCGGCGCGCGCTGTGCGCTCCCCGCCGCCGTCGCGACGCTCGCGCCGCCCGCGGCCTGCGCGATCTGCATCGGCATCAATCCCTGCTCGCGGAGATGCTCGACGACGTCGGATTCGTTGGCCGCGTCCGATTCGCCGGTCGAGATTTCGCCGGCCGGGCTTACGGCGCGATAGCGGAATACAGGCATCGGGGCTTGGAACGAGCGCGCGGTATTGACGGACGCGGCAGACCCGTCAGTCCTCGCGCGTGACGCGCAATACTTCCTCGAACGTGGTCACGCCGGCGAGCGCCTTGCGGAGGCCGTCCTCGTACATCGTCAACATGCCTTCGCGGATGGCCTGGGCGCGGAGCTCGGTCGCGGTCGCGTGCTTCATCACCATGCTGCGCAGCGTATCCGTCATCGGAAGCATTTCCAGAATGCAAACGCGCCCGACGTAGCCGGTGTTGGCGCAGTGCTTGCAGCCCTTCGCGTGCCATAGCGTGATGTCCTTTTGCTGCGTGAACCGGCGGAGCTTGATTTCCTCGACCAGCTCCGGTAGCGCCGTGTACTCCTCCTTGCAATGCGGGCACAGCGTGCGGACGAGCCGCTGCGCGAGGATGCCGATGATCGTCGATGTCAGCAGATAGTCCTCGACGCCCATATCGAGCAGCCGATTCATCGTCGACGGCGCATCGTTCGTGTGAACCGTCGACAGGACGAGATGGCCGGTCAGCGCCGACTGCACGGCGATTTGCGCCGTCTCCAAATCGCGGATTTCGCCGATCATGATGACGTCCGGATCCTGTCGCACGATCGAGCGGAGCGCGTTGGCGAACGTCAAATCGATCTGCGGCTTGACCTGGATCTGGTTGATGCCCGCCATCTGGTACTCGACGGGGTCCTCAACGGTGAGAATCTTGACGTCGGGCTGATTCAGCCGATCAAGCGCCGTATAGAGCGTCGTGGTCTTCCCCGAGCCGGTCGGGCCGGTGACGAGCAGGATGCCGTGCGGCTGCATCAGCACGTCGAGAAAGCCCCTCAGCGTGTCCGCTCCGAAACCCAGCCGCTCGAAATCGAGCGCGACGCCGCCTTTGTCGAGGATCCGCATGACGACCGACTCGCCGTGCATTGTCGGCACCGTGGAGACGCGTAGATCGATCTCCTTGCCCTGCACGCGCAGGCGAATCCGTCCGTCCTGTGGCAGCCGGCGCTCGGCGATGTCGAGGTTCGCCATGATCTTGATCCGCGAGATCACCGCCGCGGCCAGGCGCTTGGGCGGCGATTCGACGTCGTGCAGCACGCCGTCGATCCGGTAGCGGACGTGCAGGCGATTCTCGAACGGTTCGACGTGGATATCCGAGGCGCGCATCTCGAGCGCGTTGGTGATCAGCAGGCTCACCAACCGGATGACGGGCGCCTCCGCCGCGAGGTCCTTCAACTGCTGGACGTCGGCGTCGAACGCGAGCTCGTCGACGCGCGTCTCGACGTCGCCGATGATCTGGCTTTGCGCCGACTTACCGCTGCCATAGAGACGCTCCAGCGCGGCCTCGAGCTCGGTCGGGATCGCGACGAGCGGCCGCACCGAACGGCCGGTGACCATCTCGAACGCGCTGATCGTGTAGGCGTCGGTCGGATCGGCCATCGCGAGTGCGAGCTCGGTTTCGTCCTCGCGCACGGGCAACGCCCGCGATTCGCGCAGAAACCGCGCCGAAACGCGCTCTTCCAGGATCGGAAACTCGGGATAGCCACTGGCATCGACGAGCGGCAAGTCGAGACGCGTCGCGATCGCTTCGGCGACGTCGCGCTGCGCGCACAGTCCGAGCGTTACCAAGAGCTGCTCCAGTTTTTCCCCGCTGTCCTGCTGCAGGCGAAGCGCGCGCTCGAGCGCCGCGGCGTCGAGTTTGCCGCGCGCGATCAGGATTTCGCCGATGGAATTGCGGGCGACGGCGTCAACGTTCTGCAAGGGGAAAGGGCCGGAGTGGGGGTCGATGATGATAGCACGATCCGGTTGAATAGAATTACGGAAGCCCGCGTCGCAAAAGGACTTTTTGGCATTTCTTCCGACGAGGCGGCACGGGCATTGCACCGTCGCGCGAAGTTCTGACCCTCCGCCGCTCAATCCGTTCACGCGGCCGTGTTCGAACCGACGAACGATTGCGCCGCGAACTCTCGGCGAATTTACGGAACGGAACACTCAACCCGCCCACTTACGGAACAGGACACTACCGGATCAATGCGAACGCGCTCCCCGCCGCCTCTATCGTCGCCGCGATGTCTTGGTCCGAGTGTGCGGCCGAGACGAAGCCCGCCTCGAATGCCGAGGGCGCGAGGTAGATCCCGGCATCGAGCATCGCGTGGAAGAAACGCTTGAAACGGTCGGTGTCGGAGCTCATCACCGCGTGATACGACGTGGGCACCTCGGGCGAGAAATAGAGGCCGAACATGCCGCCGACCGCCTGCGCCGAAAACGCGGCGTTCTTCCGCCGCGCGACCGCGACCAGACCGTCGACGAGCGCCTGCGTCATTTGCGTGAGACGGGGATAGAACCCCGGCGCCTCGGTCGCCTCGAGCGTCGCAAGGCCGGCGGCGACCGCGACGGGATTGCCCGACAGCGTGCCCGCCTGATAGACGGGTCCGAGCGGCGCGATCCGTTCCATGATCGATCGCCTGCCGCCGAATGCGCCCACCGGCATCCCGCCGCCGATGATCTTGCCGAGCGTCGTCAGGTCGGGCGCGACACCGTAGAGACCTTGCGCGCCTTGCGGGTGCACGCGGAATCCGGTCATCACCTCGTCGAAGATCAGCACGGCGCGGTGACGATCGCAGACGTCGCGCAACCCGTGCAGAAACGACGGCAGAGGAACCACGAGGTTCATGTTGCCGGCCACCGGCTCGACGATAATCGCTGCGATCTTGCTGCCGTCGCGCGCGAACACCGTCTCGAGCGCGGCCAAGTCGTTGTACGTCGTGACGATCGTTTCGTTGGCGATCGCGCTCGGCACGCCGGCCGACGAAGGCTGGCCGAAGGTCAGCGCACCCGATCCCGCCTTCACGAGCAGGCTGTCGCCGTGGCCGTGATAGCAACCTTCGAACTTGACGATCTTTGACCGGCCCGTATAGCCCCGCGCGAGGCGCAGCGCGGACATCGTCGCCTCGGTCCCCGACGAGACCAGCCGCACGAGTTCGAGCGAGGGCATGCGGCGCACGAGCATTTCCGCCAACGCGATCTCGATCTCGGTGGGCGCACCGAACGACAGCCCGTTCGCGGCGGTCTCCTGCACCGCGCGGACGACCGCCGGATGCGCGTGCCCGAGAATCGCGGGTCCCCAGGAGCCGACGTAATCGATATAGCGCTTGCCGTCGGCGTCCCACAAGTACGCGCCCTGCCCACGGGTGAAAAAGCGCGGAGTGCCGCCGACAGCGCGAAACGCGCGCACCGGCGAATTGACGCCGCCGGGAATCGTGCGCTCGGCGCGCGCGAAAAGTTCGTCGTTACGGGTCAAAGGACCCCCACGCTTGCGGCTAACGCCGCTGCGCTGCCCCGGGAGGGGGAGCGACCACGCCTTGGCCCGGCGGCGCTCACGAAAGTCCTCGAGGCGGAGTGAAACAACCGGCAATCGCCGCCGCGGCGGCGCGAATAACGGGCAGGTCGTCGTGCGCGAAGACGTCGCTGATGACCGCGACCGCGTCGGCACCGGCGTCGATCAACGTCGGCGCGTTGGCCGCATCGATGCCGCCGATCGCCACCACCGGCACGCCGAGCACACGCGCGGCCGGCAAAAGCGCGACGTCGGCCCGGCGGGCCCCCGGCTTCGTCGACGAGGGGAAAAAACTGCCGAACGCGACATAGTCGGCGCCGTGCGCGACCGCATCGCGCGCCCGCGCCAAGTCGCCATAACACGAGACGCCGATCAGCCGATCCTCGCCGATCAATTCGCGCGCGGCGGCGATCGAAGCGTCGTCGGCGCCGAGATGAACGCCGTCGGCGCCGACGGCTGCCGCCAGCGCGGGGTCGTCGTTGACGATGTAAATCGCGCCGCGCGCTGCGTGCAATCGTGCGAGTGCCTGCGCCTGCGTGCGGCGCAACGCGTCGGAAGCGGACTTGTGGCGATACTGGACGGCGCAAGCACCGCCCTCGAGCGCCGCGGTCACTTTGGCGACGAGAAGCGCGGTGTCGTCGAGATCGGGTGTCAGTGCATAGAGCCCGCAAAGCCGCCGCGCCCGCGCGCGGCGAAGCGCCGGTGCGCCGTCAGTGGCTGCCACGGGCATTGGCGACGCGCGCCGCCTCGTCGGGATCGTCGGACCGTGCGTCGGCCTCCTCGCGCGCCCAGAACATCCGATCGGGAAGCCATTGGCCCATGCCGAGCCGGTATGCCTTGCGCAACGTCTGCCACGTGTATTCCTGCGCCTCGCGCACCGCTTCCGGCAACGCGAGGCCGTTGGCGAGCATCGCCGCGATCGCGGCCGCCAGCGTGCAGCCCGAACCGTGAAACGTTCCCGGAAGTCGCGGCCACGAATCGTTCCGCACCACGCCGCTCTTGCCGTAGAGCGTGTTCACGACCTGCGGCGTTGCCTCGTGCGTGCCGGTGATCAACACGTGCGCACATCCAGCGGCGATCAACCGCTCCGCGCACTCGGCCAGCGTCGGCTCGTCGTCTTCCTCGCGGTCGGCTAAGCGCCGCGCTTCCATGCTGTTCGGCGTGAGTACGGTCACGTGCGGCAGCAAGAGCTCGCGCATCGCGTGCGTCATGTCGTCGCTGGCGAGTTCGTCGCCGCGCCCCGAGGCGAGCACGGGATCGAGCACCAGTGGCACGTCCGGATAGTCGGACAAAATTTCGGCGATCGCCGTAATGTTTTCGACGCTGCCCAGCACGCCGATCTTGATCGCGTCGACCGACATGTCCTCGAGCAGGCAGCGCGCCTGGTCGGCGACCCAGTCGGAATCGATCGCGAGCACGCCCTCGACGCCCGCGGTGTCCTGCACGGTGAGCGCCGTGACGACCGACAGCGGATGACAGCCCATGCTGGCGAGCGTCAGCACGTCGGCTTGCAGCCCGGCGCCGCTCGTGGGATCCGAGCCGGCGAACGTCAGGACGATCGGAGGGATTTCGGGTGGCGCGTCGGCCATCTGCGGTCTCGCGTGCGGCGATTCGCGTCGACGTCAACGCTTCCCGCGTGAGGATTGCTACAATTTCAAATTCTACTCCAACCGAATTTCGTCCCGCGCCGGGTTCGCGCGCCCTTTTCCTATGACGCCTCGGCCGCAATCGACGCAATGAAAAAATACATGTGCCTGATCTGCGGCTGGATCTACGACGAGGCCACCGGCGCGCCGGACGAAGGCATCGCGCCCGGGACGAGATGGGAAGAGGTGCCGCCGAACTGGACCTGCCCCGAATGCGGCGCGCGGAAGGAAGACTTCGAAATGATCGAGATATAGCGATGAGAATTTTGCACACGATGCTGCGCGTGGGCGACCTTCCCCGGTCGATCGACTTCTACACGAACATCATGGGGATGACGGTGCTTCGCACGACCGACCGCCCCGAGCAGAAATACACGCTCGCGTTCGTCGGCTACGGCGACGAAGCGCAGCACGCAGTGCTCGAACTTACCTACAACTACGGCGTCGAGAAGTACGATCTCGGCGCCGGCTACGGCCACATCGCGATCGAGGTCGACGACGCGGTGGCCACCTGCGCCGCGGTACGAGCCAAGGGCGGAGTCGTCACCCGCGACGCGGGTCCCGTGAAAGGCGGAACGACGGTGATCGCGTTCGTCCAGGATCCGGACGGTTACAAAATCGAGTTGATCGAACGGCGCAAGTAACGCACTGAGTCAGAAATTCACTCGATGATTCGAGAGCGTCAACCGGCTTTCAAAAGCTCGCGCAAATCGTGCGTGAACACATCGGGGCCCTGCGCCAGCCCGACGAACAGACGCAGCCGTCCCTGCGGGTCGAAAATGTAGGTCCCGGCGGAATGATCCATCGTGTAACTGCCGGTCGAGGCTCCGGGCTGCTTTTGATACACGATCTTGAATTCCTTCGCCACGCGCGCCGTCGCGTCGGCGTCGCCGAGGAGGCCGAGGAAGCGCGGGTCGAACGCCGGCACGTAGTGCGCGAGCAGTTCGCGCGTGTCACGCTCGGGATCGACGGTCACGAACAGCACCTGGACACGGTCCGCTTCGGGCCCAAGTTGCTTCATCGTCTCGGCGAGCGCCGCGAGCGTCGTAGGACAGACGTCGGGGCATTGCGTGTAACCGAAGAATACGACGACTGCCTTGCCGCGGAAATCGGCGAGCGTGCGTTGCTTGCCGTTGTGATCGGTCAGCGCGAAATCGCGGCCGAACGACGCGCCGGTGACATCGGACGCCTGGAATTTTGAACCGTGGGGCCCGCAAGCCGCGAGCACGATCGCGACGAGCGCGACGCCGACTCCGCGCAACGATTTCACCGCGCTATCGCCAATAGTGGTCGACGAGCAGCGCGGAGAACAGCGCCGCAAGGTAGAGAATTGAGAAGCGGAACGTCGCCCGCGCCAGCGCGTCCGAGTAGCCGCGATAGAGCCTGACGGCGTAAGTCACGAACGTCGCACCGAGCGCGACGGCGGCCAATAGGTACGGCAGGCCGCTCATGCGAATCACGTAGGGCATCAGCGTCGCCGCGAACAGCGCGATCGTATACAGCACGATTTGCAGCTGCGTATAGCGCGCGCCGTGCGTGACCGGCAGCATCGGCAGCTTCGCCCGCGCGTAGTCGTCGCGGCGATAAAGCGCAAGCGACCAGAAATGCGGCGGCGTCCAGATGAAGATGATCAGGAATAGGAGCAACGCTTCCGGCGCGATGTCGTTGGTCACCGCGGCCCAGCCCAGCATTGGCGGCATGGCACCGGAGGCGCCGCCGATCACGATGTTCTGCGGGGTCACCGGCTTGAGCAGTACCGTATAGACGACCGCGTAACCGATGAACGTCGCGAACGTGAGCCACATCGTCAGCGGGTTGACGAAGCGGAACAGCACCCATAGTCCGAACGCGCCGACGACACCCGCGAACACGAGCGTCTGTAGCGACGACAACTGGCCGCGCGGCAACGGCCTCCCCCGCGTGCGTTGCATCACGGCGTCGATCTTTTGCTCGACCAGACAATTGATCGCGGCCGCGGCGCCCGCGACGAGCGCAATGCCCACGGTACCGAAAAAGACTGCGTGCGCCGGAGGCAAACCCGGCACGGCCAAGAACATGCCGATCACCGCGGTGAACACGATCAGCGACACGACCCGCGGCTTGGTCAACGCGAGGAATTGGCGGAAACGATGCGGAGCGAGCGCGAGTGCGGTCATGGACGGGAACGCGTTGCGAGCCGGGCGGGAACCGCTCGATGAACTTGTCATCTTATCACTGTGCGGGTCCGTCCCATTCGCTTCGTGACGCCGAGAAAGTGCTCGAGCGTCGCGTGGTCGGCCGCGAGCTCCCGGCTTGGCGCCGCATGAACGATCGACCCGCGCTCGAGGATCAACGCGAAATCGGTGATGGGAAGAATTTTCTGCGCGTACCGCTCGACGACGATGCCCGCCATTCCCTCGTCCGTAAACAGGTGCGAGAGCGTGTGCAGCACCTCGGCCGCGATGATCGGCGCCAGGCCTTCGGTGGGCTCGTCGAGCAGCAGGATTTTCGGATTCAGCACCAGCGCGCGGGCGATCGCGAGCATTTGCTGCTCGCCGCCGGAGAGCTGGCCGCCCAGATGGGCGCGGCGTTCGCGCAACGCCGGGAACATCGCGTAGACGCGCTCGGGCGACCAAGCGCCCGCCTGCGCGACCGCGGTCAGGTTTTCGTGGACGGTGAGCGACTTGAAAATGTTGCGCTCCTGCGGCACCCAGCCCAATCCCGCCCGCGCGCGCTCTTCCGGCGGCGCCCGCGAGACGTCGTGCCCGTCCACCTCGATCGTTCCGGCGAACCGGCGCGTGACGCCGATTATCGTGTCGATCAGCGTCGTCTTGCCGGTCCCGTTGCGTCCGAGCACGGCGAGCGCTTCGCCGGGTGCCAACCGCAGTGCGATGTCGGAGATGACAACCGCCTCGCCGTAGCCGGCACAGACGCCCGACAGCGCGAGCAGGTCAGGCACCGGTGCTCGTCCCAAGATAAACGGCGCGTACACGTGGGTCGCTCGCAATCTCGTCCGCCGACCCTTCGGCGCAGAGGCCGCCGTTCACGAGCACCGAAATGCGATCGGCGAAACTGAACACCAGGTCCATGTCGTGCTCGATCAAGAGCACCGTGACGTCACGCGGCAGCGCCGCGAGTGTCGCGAGCAACTGCTGCCGCTCCGCCTCGGGCACGCCGGCGGCGGGCTCGTCCAGCAGCAGAACGCGCGGACGGCACGCGAACGCGATGGCGATTTCTAAAAGCCTTCGCTTGCCGTAGGGCAGCTTCGATGCGGGCTCGCCCATGACGTCGGCAAGACCGAAGCGCGAGACGATCGCGGCGACCTCGACCGCAATGTCGCGCCAACCCGCCGGCCGCCATGGATCGCCGCCCACGCCCTGCCGTTCGGCAACCGCGAGTCCGATCGTTTCTCGCGGCGTCATGTCCGCGAAGAGTTGCGTGACCTGAAACGTGCGCGCCAATCCGCGGCGCACACGTCGCCACGGCGCCATGCCGGTGATCTCCTCGCCATAGAGGAATATCCGTCCCGCCGTCGGTGCGAGCACGCCGGTCAGCAGATTGACGAACGTCGTCTTGCCGGCGCCGTTCGGACCGATCAGCGCGTGGCGCGCGCCCTCCGCGAGACGCAGCGACAATCCGTTCGTGGCGATCACACCGCCGAAGGCCTTGGAGAGTCCCGCGGTTTCGAGGGCGACGGGCATGTCAGATCGTTTCGGTCTCTGGGGCGGCAGCGCGGACCCACAGCCGCTCGACTTGCCGGTGGATGCGCTCGCGGCCGAGCAAGACCAGCGCCACCAGCAGCAAGCCGATCCAGAAATGCCAGTACTGTGGCGTCAGGCCCGACAGCGCGTCCTGCGCGAGCTTGAACAAGACCGCGCCGATGATGCCGCCGTAGAGATAGCCGGTCCCACCGATGACGAGCACGAGCAGCACGTCCGCCGAGCGCTCGAACGAAAGCACATCGAGCGAAACGAATTGCGACGTTTGCGCGAGCAGCGCGCCCGCGATCCCCGCGTAGACGGCGGCCAGCGTGTAGACGGCGACCAATCGGCGATTGACGGGAATGCCGACCGCCTGCGCGCGGAGCGGATTGTCGCGAATCGCGCGAAGCGACCACCCGAACGGTGCGTCGACGATCCGGCGCGCGCAGAGAAACAGCACGAACAGCACGCAAAGACTGTACGCATAGGCGGTTCGGCCCTGCAGGTCGAAGGCGAAGATTCCCGCGAGCGGCTTCATCGCGATGCCTTGCAATCCGTCGGCGCCGCCGGTCAGCCACGCCACACGATTGGCGATCTCGCCCAGCAGCAGCGCGACACCGAGCGTCACCATCAATCGCGTCAGATCGCTGCCGCGGAGCACGAGAAAGCTGGTCGCAAAACCCAGGATCGCGGCCGCCGCCGCGGCGATGGCGAGGCCCTGCAGCGGATCGGCGGTCACATGTTTCGCGCACAGGCCGGCCACGTACGCGCCGAGCCCGAAGAACGCCGCATGGCCGAGCGATACCACGCCGGCGTAACCGAGGACGAGATCGAGCGACAGCGCGAACAACGCGAGGATCGCGATCTCGTTGCCGATCAGGTGATAACGCGGCAACACGAATGCCAGCACGAATGCGAGCGACCAGAACGCGGCCTCCGCGATGCGCCGCCGCCGCGTCTCGTCGCCCGCGTCCGTCATCTCGGTTTCGCGAACAATCCCTGCGGCCGCACGATCAGGATCGCGATCATCAGCGTATAGATGACGAACGCACCCATTTTCGGCACGTAATACTTGCCGGCGACGTCCGCGATGCCGAGGATCAGCGCGGCGGCGAGCGGCCCGGTGATGCTGGACGCGCCGCCGACGACGACCACGATCAGGAAATAGATCATGAATTTAAGCGGGAACGTCGGGTCGAGCCCGAGTATCTCGGCGCCAAGCGCGCCGCCCAGGCCGGCCAGTCCCGAGCCGATGGCGAACGTTGTCGCAAAGATCGCCTTGACCGGAATGCCGAGGCCACGCGCCACGCGTGAATCGTCGACCGCGGCGCGCAAACGGCTGCCGAATCGCGTCCGCGACACCGCGAGCTGCAAGACGACGGCGAGCACGCCGCAGACGACGATCAGAAATGCGCGGTAACGGCCGACCCCGATGCCCTGCACGTCGAAGCGTCCCTGCAGCCACGACGGCAACCGCACGATCTGTTGCTGCGATCCCATCGCGTAGTCGACTGCGGCGACCGCCATGAACACGAGGCCGATGGAGAACAGCACGTGATCGAGGTGCGGGCGGCCGTAGACGCGTGAATAGAGCGTGCGCTCGAGCACGAGCCCGGCAAACGCCGTCGCGACGAACGCGGCCGGCAGGCACGCCAGGAACGGCACGCCGTAGCGGTTCATCAGCACGACGGTCAGATAGCCGCCCCCCATCGCGAATGCACCATGCGCGAGGTTGACGAAATTCATCAGCCCGAGCGTGACCGCCAGGCCGACGGCCAGCACGAACAGCAGCATGCCGTAGGCGATGCCGTCGAACAGGATCGTCAGCATGCTGGGAGTAAGGGCCGAAGCCGCGGCCCGCCTCAGGAGACCGTCACTGCTTCGCCGCTTTGATCGGGTCCTTGACGTTCGGGATCGTCGCGAATTCGACGTTATAAAGCTCGCCGCCGACGCGCTCGACCTTGCGCACGTAGATGTTCTGCACGATGTCGCGCGTGGCCGGATCGATGGAAATCGGGCCGCGTGGGCTCACCCAATTGAGCGATTTCATCGCGCCGACCAGCGCATCGCCGTCGGTCGCACCATTGGTTTTCTTGAGCGCCTCGTAGATCAGATGCATGCCGTCGTAACCGCCGACCGCCATGAAGTTCGGGCGCATCCCCTTGTTCGCTTTCTTGAACGCATCGACGAAAGCCTTGTTCTCCGCGCTCGGATGCGCCGCCGAATAGAACTGCGCGGTGATCACACCGAGCGCGACGTCGCCCATGTCGTTCAGGATGTCGTCATCGGTCATGTCGCCGGTGCCGATCAGCCGGATTCCCGACTTGTCCAAGCCACGCTCGGCGTACTGCTTCATTAACTGCGTGCCGGCCCCCGACGGCACGAAGACGAAGATCGCGTCGGGCTTCTCGTCCGCCGCGCGCTGCAGAAACGGCGCGAAGTCCGGATTGCGCAGCGGCACGCGGACGTTGTCGACCTTGCCGCCGGCCTTCGCGAAGCTCTCGCTGAACACCTTCTCGGCGTCGAGGCCAGGCGCGAAATCGGAGACGATCGTCACGACTTTCTTCATGCCGTTTTTCGCCGCCCACTCGGCCATCGGCACCACCGACTGCGCCACCGTGAAGCTCGAGCGCACCACGTAGGGCGAGGCTTCGGTGATCGACGACGTCCCCGCCGCCATCACGACCTCCGGCACTTTCGCCTGCGTCGCAATCGGCGCGACCGCCATCGCGATCGGGGTCAGGCCGAAGCCGGCGAGGATCGCCGCCTTGTCGTTGACGAGCTCCTGCGCGAGACGCTTGGCGATGTCGGGCGCTCCGGTGTCGTCCTTGACGATCAGCTCAATCTTCTTGCCGGCGACTATCGACCCGTTTTGCTGCATGTACAGCCGGGCGGCCGCTTCGATCTGGCGCCCCGTCGACGCGAACGCTCCGGTCAACGGCAGGATCAGGCCGATCTTGACAGTGTCGGCCTGCGCGAAGGCCGGCGCGGCCGGCAGCAGCAACGTCGCCGCAGCGAGCAACAGCGCGTGACGTCTCGTGGTCTTCATGCGGTACTCCTACACATTTATCGGATGGAGCGAGCGCGCCGGATCGCGGCGTTCTTGGTCTTTGCTTCAGGTCGGCATTGTAGGACAGGCGGCCCTTGCCGCGGTCCCTGACTGCCCAGCCCCACGTCAGCCGATCTGCGACGCGCGGAGCAGGCGCGCTAAATCCTTCGCGAGCGCCTTGATGTCGGGATCGGCGGGCCAGGCCAGCACCAGGTTGCCGAGCGGATCGATCAGGAAGATGCCGGCGCCATTGTCAGGCAATCGCGCCCTGGCGCCTGTCGCGACATGCACGACCTCGAGCTCCGGATGCTCGGCCACGAGCGTCAGCGCGGCCACCGTGGCGTCGGTGACGAGCCAAACACGCACAACGCGATCCCGGTCGCGCCCCTGAATCGTTCGCGCCTGTCGTGTCGCATAAAGCATCCGTTCGCAGCCCGCGTCGCAGGCGCCTGGCGCGGCCATCAAGAGCACCCATTTGCCGCGCAGCTCGCTAAGCCTGAACGGCCGGCCGTCGCCGCGCACGCCTTCGATGCCCGGCGCCAGACGCGTCTGCAACAGCGCGCCGTAATTGACCTGCGTTTCGCGCGGCCAGAAATAATAGGTCGCGTACGAGGCCACCACCGGTGCAACGCCGATCGCGGAGATCAGGAGGAGCGTGCGGCGCGCGCGCCGACTCGCCCGCTCGCGCTCCGCATCGGACAACGGCGTCATCCGCGCGGATTGCGCGGGCGCACCGCGAACCACAGCCATAGTCCCAGCGCCATCGCGGCGAACGCGTACCACTGCACCATGTAGATCCGGTGCCGCTCGATGCCGAGATCCGGCGCCGTCCAATCGCGAACCAGCGCGCCGTCGCCTGCGGTGGGCGCCGTGGCCTCGATCACGATCGGCAGGACCGGCAGGCCGGTCGCTTCGGCGAAACGCCGCGGGTCGAGGTGCTGCCATACGGGCCCGATCGCCGGATCGTGGCCGAGCTCGAAATACCCGGCGGCGGGAACTTTGATCCGACCGCGCACGACGACGTCGCCGTCGGGCGCGGGTGTCGGCGGCAATTTCGCGCGTGACGGGCCCGCCGCGACGAACCCGCGATCGACGAGCACGGCGCGGCCATCGGCGAGCTTGAGCGGCGTGACGACGTCGTAGCCGACGATGCCCGCGTGCACCTTGTTGTCGATCAGGATCTGCCGCGCGCCGTCGAACGTACCCGTGGCGACGACGTTCCTGAAACGCCACGGCGTCCAATCGACGATACCCGCCGGCAGCGCTACGACCGCGCTCTCCGCCGCGGCGTCGAGCTGTGCCTTGAGCCGCCCCTTTTCCTCCATCCGCCCGCGCTGCCAATTGCCGGCGACGACGAAAAGCGTGACGGCGGCGATCGTTGCGAACGTCGGCAGCATCCGGGGCCATCCGGACGGCTTCCCCGGCGTCACGCGCGCGCCGGCGCCGTGGTTCAAATGGGTCTCGATGTGCATTGCCGCAAGCTCTCGGGGCGATACACTACCTCGATCATGCGAATCATCGTCATCTGCGCGCTGGTCGCCGTCGTGAGCGCACTCGTCGCGGCCGGGTTCTTCCTGAACCGCGACCGCGGGCAGGGCAATCGTGTCTTCATCGCGCTCGCCGTGCGCGTGGCGCTGTCGATGATGCTGGTCGCGTTTCTCGTCATTTCGTATTGGATGGGATGGATCGCGCCGGGCGGCCTGCGCTAGTCAGAGCGTGAAAAAGCCGCACGGGCTGCCGTGCGGCTTTTTCCGATCGACCGAGGTTCGTTCAGGCCATCCAATAGACCAGCACGAACAGCAGCAACCACACGACGTCGACGAAGTGCCAGTACCACGCCGCGGCTTCGAAAGCGAAGTGGTGCTCGGCGTCGAAATGCCCCTTGATCGCGCGGCCCAGCATCACCGACAGCATGATCGCCCCGATCGTCACGTGCAGGCCGTGGAAGCCGGTCAGCATGAAGAACGTCGAGCCGTAGACGCCGGTCGAGAGCTTCAGGTTGAATTCCGTGTACGCGTGGTGGTACTCGAAGGCCTGGAAGCCCAGGAACGTGAAGCCCAGCACGATCGTCACGAACAGCCAGAATAACAGCGCGCCGCGGTGACCCGCCTTGAGCGCGTGGTGCGCGATCGTCAGTGTGCCGCCCGACGACACCAGGATGATCGTGTTGAGAAGCGGGATCCCGATCGCAGCCATCGGCGTGAACTGCTGCTTGAAATACGGCCCCACCGTCGGCCACTGCGACGCGTAGTCGGGCCACAGCACGCTGCCGGTCAGTGCGTCGCCCAGGCCGGGCACCGACAGGTTCCGGATGTAGAACAGCGCGCCGAAGAACGCGGCGAAAAACATCACTTCGCTGAAGATGAACCAGCTCATGCCCCAGCGGAACGACTTGTCCACTTTCTTGTTGTAGAGGCGGTGCTCCGACTCGCCGATCACCGTTCCGAACCAGCCGAACAGCATCACCAACAGCACCAGGAACCCCGCGCCGAGGAGCCACGGAAAGATCGCGATGCCGTTGACCCAGCAGGTGGCGCCGAGCGCGAGCAGGAGCAGCGCGCACGAGCCGGTGATCGGCCAGTGCGACGGCTGCGGAACGAAATAGTGCGGCTTGCTGCCGGGTGTGGCGGCTGTGCTCATCGACAACTCCCTAATGTAGGGTCAGAGACGACTTTCATCGATGCCCCATACCCTCGCGGACCAGACACGAAAGTCGTCTCTGACCCTATCAGCTTCGGCCATTGCCCTCGACTTCGAAAAAAGTGTACGACAACGAAATCGTCGTGAGCTCGCGCGGCGCGGCCGGATCGATGACGAACACGACCGGCATCGCACGCGACTCGCCCGGTTGCAACGTCTGTTTCGCGAAGCAGAAGCAATCGAGCTTGCGAAAATATTGCGCAGCGTATTGCGGACCATAGCTCGGGATCGCCTGTCCGGTGATCGGGCGGTTTTCGGTATTGACGACGTCGAACACCGCCTGCGTGACCTCACCCGGATGAACGGCGATCACGGCCTCGCGTGGCGTGAATCGCCACGGCAGGTTGCGCACGTTGGTATCGAACTCGACCCGTATGTTGCGTGTCGTGTCCACCTGGACGTTCACCGCGGCGTCGGCCTGCGCGATGTTGCGCAATCCGGTCACTTCGCAAATCTTTTCGTAGAACGGCACGAGCGCGTAGCCGAACGCAAACATACCCACGACGACGACGGCGAGGCGCGCGAGGAGCGCGCGATTAGAGCGGCGGAGTTCGTGGTTCATTTTCCGCCTCGCAAGTTGCGGCCGATCGCAGCGACCAGATAGAGCAGCACCGCGATGCCCACCACGGCAATGCCCGCCGTCGTTCCGCCGAGGTACTGCGCCACGATGATCCCACCGAAGAACACCAGCGCAATCGAGAGCAGGATCGCGGCCGTACGCAGGTTGGCCTTGCGCAATCGCGCCGTGTCGTCGGGACCCGGGGCAGGAAAGGTCGGCATGGCGTCCGTGCGGTTAACGCACCACCGGGGGCGTCTCGAACGTGTGATACGGCGCCGGCGACGGCACCGTCCATTCGAGTGACGTTCCACCGTCCCAGGGCTTCGCAGGCGCTTTCTCGCCGCCCCGGATGGTTTTGATCACCACGTACAGGAAGAGCAAATTCGACAGCCCGAAGCCGAACGCGCCGATCGACGCGACCATGTTCCAGTCGGCGAACTGTTGCGCGTAGTCGGGAACGCGCCGCGGCATGCCCGCGAGGCCCAGGAAGTGCATCGGGAAGAACGTGACGTTGAAAAAGATGAACGACAGCCAGAAGTGGATCTTGGCGAGCTTCTCGTCGTACATGTGCCCGGTCCACTTCGGAATCCAGTAATAGGTGCCGCCGAAGAACGCGAACAGCGTGCCCGCCACCATCACGTAGTGGAAATGCGCGACAACGTAATACGTGTCCTGGAACTGGACGTCGATCGGCTGGATCGCGAGGACGAGCCCCGTGAAGCCGCCCATCGTGAACAGGAACAGGAAGCCGATCGCGAACAGCATCGGCGCTTCGAGCGTGATGGAGCCCCTCCACATCGTGGCGAGCCAGTTGAACACCTTCACGCCGGTCGGCACCGCGATCAGCATCGTCGCGTACATATAGAACAGGATGCCAGCAGTGGGCAGACCGGTGGTGAACATGTGATGCGCCCACACGATGAACGAGAGGATCGCGATCGCGCACAGTGCGTAGACCATCGACGCGTAGCCGAACAACGGCTTGCGCGAGAACGTCGGAATGATCTCCGAGATGATGCCGAACGCCGGCAGGATGATGATGTAGACCTCGGGATGCCCGAAGAACCAGAAAATATGCTGGAACAGCACCGGGTCGCCGCCGCCCGCGGCGTTGAAGAACGAAGTGCCAAAGTGCCGGTCGGTCAGGAGCATCGTGACCGCGCCCGCCAGCACCGGCATCACAGCGATCAGCAGGTACGCGGTGATGAGCCATGCCCAGCAGAACAGCGGCAGCTTCATCATCGTCATGCCGGGCGCGCGGAGGTTCAGGATCGTCGTGATGATGTTGATCGAGCCCATGATCGACGACGCGCCCATGATATGGATCGCGAAGATCGTCAGGTCCATGCCCATGCCGGCCTGCACGGTAAGCGGCGGATAGAGCGTCCAGCCCCCGGCGGCGGCACCGCCGGGAACGAACAGCGACAGAATCAGCAGCAACGCCGCCGGCGGGAGCAGCCAGAAGCTCCAGTTGTTCATCCGCGCGAACGCCATGTCCGGCGCGCCGATCATCAGCGGGATCTGCCAGTTGGCGAACCCGACCGCCGCCGGCATGATCGCGCCGAACACCATGATGAGGCCGTGCAGCGTCGTCATCGAGTTGAAGAACTCCGGATCGACGATCTGCAGCCCCGGCTTGAACAGCTCGGCGCGAATCGTGAGCGCCATCGTGCCGCCGACGATGAACATGATGAACGAGAACCACAGGTACAGCGTCCCGATGTCCTTGTGGTTGGTCGTCGTGATCCAGCGCATGATCCCCGACGGATGGTGCGCGTAGCCGTGCGCGTCGTCGTGAGGCGCCGCCTGATCGTGGGGAATGCTGCTCATCGCTTCCTCCCGAAGGTTGCTGCGTATTCCGGCGTTTGCCGTGTCCCGTCATTCCCGCGCGAAGCGCCTGCCCTCGAGTGTTTGAATCGGGGGCGGAAATCCAATTTTCGTGATTTTGAGCTCAATGGGTTCCCGCCGCGGTCGCGGTCGAGGCAAGCTTTCGCGGAGATGACGCGGCTGTTTCCAATCGCCGACAGCGTGGATGGGCGTATCCACAGACGCGCTTCATGTCAGAAGGACAGCAGAGTCGCCGCGCATCGAACCGGTCGTGCCGATTTCCTGCATCCGGTTCTCGAACAAGGCATCATGCCTTCGCCCACGGGAAGTCATACGTCAGCACACATAGCCCAGCTAAACCAACTGAGAATCGCTTAAATGAACGACCTGCGGGCTCAACCGGTCGACGCAACACCTTTCATCCTTATAGACAGGGGTTTGAAATCGAAGGTCTTCCTGCGACGTGGCTTAACGACGATCCGAGGTTGTACAAGTGCGAGTGAGAGTGACCAGGAAACAGCGCTAATTGCGATTAGTATAGATTTGACAAGCACTTGCTGTTGCGTTTCCTAAACCTAGCATGTGTTGCGCTGACCAGTTGAATTCACACCATCCTTTGCTGATAATGCGCGTCAAACGAAGCGGAAGGACCTGGAGGAGCGGGCATGACAACGAAGCGGTACCGATGAGACCTGGAGGAACCGGAGTTACTCCGGCGCAAAGGCATGCGCATGAGGACGCGCGGAGTTGCGCAGGCCGAAGTTGCACACGTACTGGACGTCAGTCGGAAGACGACCTCAGGCCAAGCGCGGGGGCTTGGCCGGCGAATGCGATTGGCGCTCCCCCGCGTTATGGACAGACGCTATTGTAATGTTTCGTCATAAGCGTGTCACTACCCCAGGACCTGCACACCAAGACCGCCGAGCCGACCGTGAAACGCGAGCATCTTGTCAAACGCGCTTGGGCGCTTCCCCGCTGCGAGCGCGCGGCGATGATTCATCGCGACACGAAGATGGCCGTCGTGCGTCGCGGCACAGCGTTGGATCTCTTGCGCTCGGTGTACTACCCGCCGCGACCCCGGTCTGCGGCCGATCGGGCTCGATATGGACAGCAAGGGCCGCTGGGTCGAAAATGCGCTCGTCGAGCGGCTGCGGAGGAGCGTAAAGTACGAGGCATTCAGCGTGAGCACGAACCGGGTTGCCCGCCGTGCCGGGCGCCGCGGCACGAGAGGGGCCGTACCCGGGACGTGGACAGCCCTTCCTGAAGTTCACCCCTTGTCACCTGCGCAATTCTAGTTCTGTCCAATCAACCGGGGCCACCGCTATGGTTTTGGCAATCGTCTTGGCTTTATTGGTCGTTGGCTCCATCCTGTTTCACTACCTGAGCCCATGGTATTTCACACCGATTGCCTCCAATTGGGACGCGATCGATGAGACCGTAACGATCACGTTCTGGGTCACGGGGTTTGTATTCGTCGTCATCAATTTGTTCATGGCGTATTGCGTGCTGCGCTACCGTCACCGGAAGGGAAGACTGGCGCACTACGAACCCGAGAACAAAAAGCTCGAGGGCGCGCTTATCCTGGGGACCACGGTGGGAGTCATCGCCATGTTGGCCCCCGGATTATTCGCGTGGGCG
>CATPAO010000122.1 GCA_955652025.1 Casimicrobiaceae bacterium | reverse complement strand
GGCCGGCTTTTTCGCAGCAGGCTTCTTTGCGGTGGGCTTCTTGGCAGCTTTCTTGGCAGTAGCCATGGTTCTCCTTCCTGTCAGTTGATGCGAACGGACAACGACCTAGCGTTCGTAGCTGAAGCGGACCGTCCTGTCACGGGTACCCCGCTCCATCGGCGGCGACTATACCGCATTTTCGCGCGATGGGAACGACTCTGCGAGGGAATTTTCATAGGGGCGGAGCACCTTTGCAACGGATCGAAGTGCGCGATTCGGGCAACGCACGCGGCTAGGAAAGCGCCGTCGCGCTGGCTTCGGGGCGGCGGTCTTGCGACAATGATGATCCTGTCCGATGGATCGAGCCCGCGCTCCTGGTGTGTCCGATGACGCTTTTCCATAGTGGCGTGGCAACTGCCCCCCTGCGGGCGCCGCACTTCCGGACCGCCACTACGCCCGACGTCATCGACCCGCGGCTCGTCTGCCGGTGCCGCGCCGACGGAGTTCGTCCTACGTGACCGATCCCGCAAAGCTGCGCGCGGAATACCAGCGCGCCGCGCTCGACGAGCGTGACGTCGATCGCGAACCGATTCGCCAATTCGCCCGCTGGTTCGACGAAGCCGTTGCCGCGCAACTTCCCGAGCCCAATGCGATGACGCTCGCGACCGTGGGCGATGGTGGCCGTCCTGCGGCAAGAATCGTCCTGCTGAAGGGGGCGGACGCGCGCGGCTTCGTGTTTTTCACGAATTACGACAGTCGCAAAGGCCGCGAGCTGGCGAACGATCCACGGGCGGCGCTGCTGTTGTTCTGGGTCGAGCTCGAACGGCAGGTACGGATCGAGGGCGTGACCGAGCGCGTGGGCGGCGCGGAGTCGGACGTTTACTTTGCGAGCCGGCCGCGATTGTCGCGTTTCGGGGCATGGGCATCGCCGCAGAGCGCGACGATCGACCGCCGCGCCATCCTGGAAGAACGATTCGCGGAGATCGCCGCACGGTATGCCGACGACAACGTGCCGGTGCCGCGACCGCCGAATTGGGGCGGCTACCGGCTCGTTCCGGACCGGTTCGAATTCTGGCAGGGCCGTCCGTCGCGATTGCACGATCGGATCCTCTATCGTCGCGCCGTCGACGCGTGGACGATCGAACGACTCGCGCCATGAGGAGGCGGGGCCGGCGATCTCCGACATCTTTCGGCGTATTGATCGGACTCGGCGTCGCCAACCACGTCGTTCTGGCGGGTTCGCGCGTGGCGGTTTCGCTCGACGCGCTGTCGCAGGGTGCCAACGCCGCGACGGTCGGCGTGCTGCTGGCGCTCTACGCGGTGTTGCCGATGTTTCTCGCCATCTCCGCGGGGCGCCTCGCCGATCGCATCGGCGTACGCCGGCCGATGCTGGTCGGATCCTGCGGCATTGCGGTCGGCGCCGCGCTACCGTTCATCGTGCCCGGCGTCGCGTCGCTGTTCGTAACCGCGGTGCTGATCGGGGTATCGTTCATGGCGTTCCAGGTCGCGACGCAGTACGCGACCGGAGAGTTGGGCGGCCCCGAGGCGCGCGTGCGAAACTTCGGGCTGCTGGCACTCGGCTATTCGACGTCATCGATCGCCGGGCCACTCGTCGCCGGATTCGTCATCGATCACTTCGGCTTCCGCGCGACGTTCGCCGTGCTGATGGTGCTGCCGCTGATCCCGGTGGCGGTGCTTGCCGGGAACCGGCTGTCGTTGCCGGGTCCGCATCCCGCGCACGCGGCGCATCCGCTGTCGCACGCGCTGGATCTCGTCATGCATACCGAGCTGCGGCGCGTTTTCGCGATCAACGCGCTGTTGACGATGGCGTGGGAGCTGCACACGATCTTCGTCCCGATCTACGGCAACTCGATCGGCCTGTCGGCGTCCTGGATCGGCCTGATCCTGGCGGCATTCGCATCGGCGACGTTCGTCGTGCGGCTCGCGATGCCGCTGATCGCGCGGCGGCTGACCGAGCATCGAGTGCTGACTGCGGCGCTGTTCATTGCCGGCGCCGTCTATATCGCGTTCCCATTCTCCCGCAACGTGGGCACGCTGATGACGTTGTCGTTTTGTCTCGGCATCGGACTCGGCAGCGGTCAGCCGATGGTGATGGCGCTGCTGCATAGCCACGCGCCGCCCGGCCGGATGGGAGAGGCGGCCGGGGTTCGGATGTCGCTGATCAACTCGATGGCGGTCGCCGTGCCGCTGTTGTTCGGCGCGGTCGGCGCGACGTTCGGCTTGGCACCGGTCCTGTGGTCGGTCGGACTGTTCCTGACCACCGGCGGCTGGCTGACGCGGCGTTACGCGTGAGAGCTATGCGGGAGCCCTCTTCTTCAGGCGCTCGGCAAACGATTTGCGGAATTTCGCGACCTTCGGCGCCACGACGACCTGGCAATACGGTTGATTGCCGTTGCGTGAGAAATAGTCCTGGTGATAGGTCTCGGCCGGATAGAAAGTCGCAGGCCCCGCGATTTCGGTGACAATGGGATCGCGCCACAGCCTTTCGGCCTCGATCGACGCGACCACCGCTTCGGCGTCGGTCCGCTGCTCCGGCGTCTCGCAAAAGATCACCGACCGATACTGCGTGCCTACGTCGTTGCCTTGGCGATCGCGCGTCGTCGGATCGTGAATCGTGAAAAAGACCGTCAACAAGTCGCGATAGCTCAGCACCGAAGGATCGAACGTCACCTTGACGACCTCCGCGTGCCCGGTGCGACCAGTGCACACGGCTTCATACGTCGGGTTCGCGTCGCTTCCCCCGGCATACCCCGACTCGACCCGAGTCACGCCGTCGAGATCGCGGAAAACGGCATCGAGGCACCAGAAGCAGCCACCGCCAAGCAGGGCGACGGCGGAGGAATGGGAGTCGGGCGTCATGGCGTAGTTCCAATCTAGAGTGGGCCGGCAGTGGGAGAGACCGTGGCGCAAGCCGACGGTTCCGCGGCGCGGATACAGCGTTCGTCGCGTGCAACTGCGCCGAGCTTACGCCGGATGGCGCCGTCTCGGCGCGACGATCTGCGATAATCGCGCTCGTTCTCGATCGTCCGCCCCCCGACCGCAGCCGGAACGTTCCGGCGAAGGCTTCCTTGCGTCCCATTCTTATTTGAACCCGTTCCGCTTCGTTCGCCGCGTCATCCGGCGAATGCGTGACGTCGGCCTTGCCCGCACCGCGAGCAGCCTATCGTTCACGACACTGCTTGCAATGGTGCCGTTATTGACCGTGGCGCTGGCTTTTGTCGCGCAGTTTCCGATCTTCGAGCGATGGCTGGCGGCCCTCGAGGCCTACGTGCTGCGGCATTTGCTCCCGAGCAGCACGGCGACGGTCGTCCACGAATACGTGCTGGGCTTTGCCGAGCAGGCGGCGCGTCTCACGGGCGTATCGATCGCGCTGATCGCGCTGACGGCGGCACTGGCCATTTCGACCGTCGAGCAGGAGATCAACCTGATCTGGGGCATCCGCCGTAGCCGACCGCTGGCGAAACGGATCCTGGTCTACCTGGTCGGACTGACCGCCGGGCCGGTGCTGCTGGGCGCCAGCATTTCGCTCACGACGTGGCTGATCGGCGAATCGCTCGCTGCGGTGGACATCCGCCAGACGCAAAGCGATGTCGTCCTGCGCGCATTGCCGCTCGTCTTCGCGACCGCGGGGCTCACGCTGCTGTACAAGGCGGTGCCGGCGCGCGTCGTCGGCTGGATTCCCGCGCTTGCCGGCGGTGTCGTCGGCGCGCTCGCGCTCGAAGCGGCCAAATTCGGCTTTGCGTGGTACGTTGCGCGCGTACAGACGTATCAGCTGATCTACGGTGCTCTGGCGTCGCTGCCGGTCTTCCTTTTGTGGATTCATCTTTGCTGGGTGATCGTGCTCGCCGGCGCGGCGATCAGCGCGACGATCGCGGAAGCGCCGCCGCGAGTTCGCGCCAACCGCGCGCGCGAAGTTTAGCTTTCGATCGGGTTGCGCGCCGGGTAACCGGCACGTTACAGTGCAAAAATTTGTGGGTGTACCGAGTCGGAAGTTCCGGAAATAAGGGCATCAGCAACTGGAGAACGATAATCCGTGTGGTCGATCATTCAAGCAGCCGGCTGGCCGATCTGGCCCCTCATCATCGCTTCGATCATCGCGTTGGCGCTGATCTTCGAGCGCCTCTATTCGCTGCGGCAAAGCGTCGTGGCTCCCGCCGGTCTCGTGGATCGCGTGCTGACCGAGTTCCGGTCGCATGGTGCCACGCCGGAACTTCTGTCGAAGACCGCGCGGCACGGGCCGCTCGGTCGCATCCTCGCCGCCGGGCTCGCGAACGTGAAGAGCCCGCGACCGGTGATGAAGGAGGCGATCGAGGAGGTGGGCCGTGTCGTCACCCATGACCTCGAGCGGTTCCTGACCACGCTCGGCACCATCGCCGCCATGTCGCCGCTGCTCGGCCTGTTCGGCACGGTCATCGGCATGATCGAGATCTTCGGATCGCAAGGCGCGGCCGGCTCGAATCCGATCCAGCTCGCGCAGGGCATTTCGATTGCGCTGTACAACACCGCGATGGGGCTGATCGTCGCGATTCCCAGCATGATCTTCTATCGCCATTTCCGGGCGAAGGTCGACGCGCTGGTCGTCGAGATGGAGCAGCAGGCGATCAAATTGGTCGATTTCGCGCACGGTGAGCGGCAGTGAACCTGCGGGGCGGCCGGACGCGGGAGGATCCGGAGATCAATTTCATTCCGTTGATTGACGTGCTGCTTGTGATCCTGATCTTTCTGATGGTGACGACCACCTATCAGCGGATCTCGGAGCTTCAGATCACGCTGCCGGAGGCGGACGCCGACCAAGCCCGGCAACGACCGCGCGAGATCAACGTCGGCGTCGACGCGCAGGGGCGCTACGTCGTCGACAAAAACGTGTTCGTGTTCACGACTGCCACCGTCTTGGCCGACGTTCTGCGGAGGTCGGCGGGTGACGCGAAGGATCCGGTCGTCATCATCAACGCCGATGCGCAGGCGACCCACCAGTCGGTCGTGCGCGTGATGGAGGCGGCGCGGCTCGCCGGATTGATCCACATCACGTTTGCGACGCAGTCGTCGGCGAAATAGCGGCGCCCGCGCGCGGGAAGGCGCAGCCGCGTTACGCGCAATGAATCTCTCCGGCCGCCTCGCCGATCGCCTGGTCGCCACTTGGTACGCGCCGCAGGTCACGCCCCTCGCCGCATCGCTCGCTCCGCTGTCGATCTTGTTTCGCTTGGGCGTCGCGTTGCGGCGGGCCGCCTATCGCGTCGGATTTCTTCCAACGTCGCGAATGCCGGTTCCCGTTGTCGTCGTCGGCAACCTGACCGTCGGTGGCAGCGGCAAGACACCGCTTACGCTGGCGCTCGCGGAGGCGTTGTGCGAGCGGGGACGGCGCCCCGGTATCGTCAGCCGAGGTTTCGGCGGCAGCAACGTTGCGCCACGCGCCGTCGCACTCGGCGACGATCCGCGCGTCGTCGGTGACGAGCCGCTGCTGCATGTCGCGGCGGGATTTCCGGTCTTTATCGGTCGGCAACGCGCGGACGCCGCGCGCGCACTGCTGGCGGCCCATCCTGCGGTCGACGTCGTCATCGCCGACGACGGCCTCCAGCACTATGCGCTGGCGCGGACGGTCGAGGTTGTCGTCGTCGACGCCGTGCGAGGTCATGGCAACGGAATGATGCTGCCCGCGGGACCGCTCCGCGAGCCTGTGTCGCGAGCGGTCGAGGCGGACGCGATCGTTCGCTTGGTGGCGAGCACCCCGGGGCCGCCGGGCGTCCGGGAATCGGAAATGCAACTCGAGCCCCTGCCGTGGCGCAACCTGGTTCGCCCGGGTCTCGTCGCGGATCCACACGCGTGGCCCGCGGGGACGGTGCACGCGATCGCCGGGATCGGCAATCCGGAACGCTTTTTCGCGCTCGTGCAGGCGCAAGGCATCGACGCACAATGCCATCCCTTTCCCGATCATCACGCATTCGCGCCGTCCGATCTCGCGTTCGCCGGCGCCCGCGCGATCCTGATGACCGAGAAGGACGCGGTAAAATGCGTGGCGTTCGCCGACGAGCGCTGCTGGTGCCTGCCCGTGCACGCGCGGATCGATCCCGCGCTCGTCGAGCGCGTGATTGCGAGGATCCATGGATTCGAAGCTGCTTGAAATGCTCGTCTGCCCGGTCACCAAGGGGCCGCTGATCTACGACCGCAACAAACAGGAGCTCATCTCGCGCTCGGCGCGGCTCGCGTATCCGATTCGCGACGGCATCCCCGTGATGCTCGAGGAGGAGGCGCGAAAGGTGTCGCCGGAGGAATACGAAGATTTGAAGCCGTGACGTTCACTGTGCTGATTCCCGCGCGGTACGCGTCCACGCGGCTCCCCGGCAAGCCGCTCGCCGACATCGCCGGCAAACCGATGGTCGTCCGCGTCGCGGAGCGCGCAAAGGCGAGCGGTGCCGCGCGGGTAGTCGTAGCGACCGACGATCGGCGCATCGTCGACGGCGCGAAGGCGCACGGCGTCGAGGCGATCTTGACGCGCGCCGACCATCCGACCGGCACCGATCGCCTGGCCGAGGCGGCAGAGTTGATCGGGCTCACGACGTCGGACATCGTCGTCAACGTGCAGGGTGACGAGCCGCTGCTCGAGCCGGCGCTGATCCGCCGCATCGCCGAGGTGCTCGACGCGGCGGGGGACGCATCGATCGCCACCGCGTGCCATCCGATCGTGGACTTGCAGGAGGCGTTCAATCCCAACGTGGTGAAAGTGGTGCTCGACCACCGCAACTACGCGCTGTACTTCAGCCGCGCAACGATACCGTGGGCGCGCGACGCGTTCGGCGTGGCGGTCCGCTCGCTGCCGGCCGGGCTGCCGCTCTACCGCCATTACGGGCTTTACGCGTACCGGGTCGATTTTCTGGCGCGTTACCCGACGCTGGCGCTGGCGCCGATCGAGCGGTTCGAAGCATTGGAGCAGCTTCGCGCGCTGTGGCACGGATTCAAGATCGTCGTGGAGATCACCGGCGGCACGCCCGCGCCCGGCGTCGACACGACGGCGGATTTGGAGCGCGTGCGCGCGTTGTATGCCGGGCAGGGCGCCTCTGATTGACCGCGAGCGGCGAGAGCGGGCAGAATCGCGCCGCCACGACAGCGCCGGAACGCAATAACTTCTAATCAAACGAAAATTATGCGATTGATATTGCTGGGACCACCGGGCGCCGGCAAGGGGACGCAGGCCAGTTTCATCAAGGCGGCCTACGGCATTCCGCAAATTTCCACCGGCGACATGCTGCGCGCAGCGGTCAAGGCCGGCACGCCGCTCGGACTCGCCGCGATGCAAGTGATGGACAGCGGCGCGCTCGTATCGGATGACATCATCATCGCCTTGGTGAAAGAGCGCCTGAAGGCTCCGGACTGCGCGAGCGGCTACCTGTTCGATGGCTTTCCGCGGACGATCCCGCAGGCCGATGCGATGAAAGATGCGGCCGTCGCAATCGAATACGTGCTCGAGATCGAAGTTCCCGACGCGGCGATCGTCGAGCGGATGAGCGGTCGCCGCGTGCACGTCGCGTCGGGACGCACCTACCACATCAAATTCAACCCGCCGAAAGCCGCGGGCAAGGACGACGTGACCGGCGAGGACCTGATCCAGCGCGAGGACGACAAGGAGGAAACGGTGAAGAACCGCTTGTCGGTCTACCACAGGCAGACGGAACCGCTCGTCGCCTATTACGCCAATTGGGCAGCGAGCGGCGACCCGCGCGCGCCCAAATACCGGAGCGTCGACGGCGTCGGCACCGTCGAGACGGTCAAAAACGCGTGTCTCGCCGCGCTTTCGAGTTGACATGAGCGTCGCAGGGCCGAGAGCCGCAAGCGTGGGGGTCCCATGACTCGACGCAACGCCTTCTACGCCCAGTCGGGCGGCGTCACCGCGGTCATCAACGCGAGCGCCGCCGGCGTCATCGAAACCGCACGCAAGCACAAGACGCTGATCGGCAAGGTCTACGCCGGGCGCAATGGCATCATCGGCGCGCTGACCGAAGACCTGATCGACACGAGTCGCGAGTCGGCGCGCGCGATCGCCGCGCTCAAGCAGACGCCGGCCGGCGCTTTCGGATCGTGCCGCTACAAGCTCAAGGGATTGACCGAAAGCCGCGCGCAATACGAGCGGCTGATTGACGTCTTCCGCGCGCACGACATCGGCTACTTTTTCTACAACGGCGGCAACGATTCCGCCGACACCTGCCTCAAGATCTCGCAGCTCGCCGAGACGATGGGCTATCCGGTGATCGCGGTCCACGTTCCGAAGACGGTCGACAACGACCTTGCCGTCACGGACAACTGTCCCGGCTTCGGGTCGGTCGCCAAGTACGTCGCGACGTCGATGCGCGAGGCGGCATTCGACGTGGCCTCGATGGCGAAGACGTCGACGAAGGTCTTCGTGCTCGAGGTCATGGGCCGCCACGCCGGCTGGATCACCGCTGCCGTCGGGTTGGCCGACGACGCGGAGACGCCGCTGCCGCTCGTCCTGCTGTTCCCCGAAATCGCGTTCGACGAGGCGAAGTTCCTGGCCGCGGTCGATGCAAAGACAAAGCGTTTCGGCTATTGCTGCGTCGGCGTGTCCGAGGGCCTCAAGGGTCCCGACGGGAGGCTCCTGGCGGACGTCGGCACGAAAGACGCGTTCGGCCACGCGCAATTGGGTGGCGTCGGCCCGATGATCGCCAAGATCGTCAAAGACAAGCTCGACTACAAGTATCACTGGGCGGTCGCCGATTACCTTCAGCGCGCCGCGCGGCACCTCGCCTCGAAGACCGATCTCGACCAATCGTATGCGGTGGGCAAGGCGGCGGTCCTGTTCGCACTGGCGGGCAGGAACGCCGTGATGCCGGCGATCGTGCGCGTCGCCGACAAGCCGTATCGCTGGAAGATCGGCGAAGCACCGCTCGCGGAGGTCGCCAATCGGGAGAAGATGCTGCCACGAAACTACATCACTGCCGACGGGTTCGGGATCACGGCCAAGGCGCGCGCGTACCTCGCGCCCCTCATCAAGGGCGAGGCGCCGCCACCGTACAAAAATGGCCTGCCGCAGTACGTCCGCTTGAAGAACGTCGCGGTGCCACGCAAGCTCGCCGCCGGCTTCAAGGTCTGACGGCGCCGGAATTTCGCCGGAGCAGCGATGGACAAGATCGTCGACTACTATTTCACGCCCGTATCGCCGTGGACCTATTTCGGCCACGAACGCTTTGTGGCGTTGGCCGCAAAACACGGTGCGACGGTCCGCCTCAAGCCGTTGGATCTGGGCAAGGTGTTCCCCGTTTCCGGCGGACTCCCGCTCGCCAAACGCGCTCCGCAGCGGCAGGCGTATCGTCTGGTCGAGCTTGCGCGCTGGCGCGACAGCCTGGGAATCCCGATCAATCTCCAGCCGCGATTCGCCGCGTCCTCGGGCGCCCTTGCGACGCGCTGGATCCTGGCCGCGCTCGAACAGGGCGTGATGCCGGCGCTCGATCTTGCCGGCGCGATCATGCGTGCGCGTTTCGCCGAGGAAGGTGACATCGCCGACGAAACGACGCTGTCATCGATTGCGCGAACGCGCGGGCTCGACCCGCACGCGCTCGCCGCCCGCGCGGAAGCTCCCGAGATCGCCGCCCGGTGCGAAGCGTCGACACAGGAAGCGATCGAGGGCGGCGTGTTCGGCGCGCCCTGGTACGTCTATCGCGGCCAACCGTTCTGGGGACAGGACCGGCTCGACTTTTTGGACCGCGCGCTGGCACAATAGCGAGCTTTTGGTGCGGCGCGGCGGCGGAATCCCCGTCCCCACACTGACCCGGCGCCCGATCCGGCAATTCGGATTGACGACGCCGGCCCGCAAGTGCCCTCTGCGAAGGCGCTGCGGCATCCGGTTCATCGCCATTCTTTTGGGAGAAATCAAGCCATGTCCACGGGACTCATTGTCGCGCTCGGTTGCGCGGTGGCGGCCATCGTCTACGGCGCTGTCTCGATCAACTGGATCCTCGCGAAGCCGGCCGGCAACGCCAGGATGCAGGAAATCGCGGCGGCCATTCAGGCCGGCGCCAAGGCGTACTTGAATCGTCAGTACACGACGATCGGCATCGTCGGCGTCATTCTGTTCATCGTCATCGGCGTGTTCTTGGGCTCGACCACCGCGGCGGGCTTCGCCGTCGGCGCGGTGCTGTCCGGTCTCACCGGCTATATCGGTATGAACGTGTCGGTGCGTTCCAACGTCCGCACCGCCGAAGCCGCGCGGACGGGCCTGAACGAGGCGTTGTCGGTCGCCTTTCGCGGCGGCGCGATCACCGGCATGCTGGTTGTCGGCTTGGGATTGCTCGGCGTGGCCGGTTTCTATTGGTTCTTGATCGGCGCCGCGCACGGCGCGCCGAACCTGATGACCGAGGGGCTGCACCACGCGATCGAGCCCCTCGTCGGCCTCGCGTTCGGCGGCTCGCTGATCTCGATCTTCGCGCGGCTGGGCGGCGGCATCTTCACCAAAGGCGCCGACGTCGGCGCCGACCTCGTGGGCAAGGTCGAGGCGGGGATTCCCGAGGACGATCCGCGCAATCCCGCGGTGATCGCCGACAACGTCGGTGACAATGTCGGCGATTGCGCCGGCATGGCGGCCGACCTGTTCGAAACCTACGCGGTGACGATCATCGCGACGATGCTCTTGGGTGCGCTCTTGATGCCGACGTTCGCCGAAGCGGCCGTCACGTATCCGCTGGTGTTGGGCGGGTTCTCGATCATCGCGTCGATCATCGGCTGCTACTTCGTCAAGGCGACGCCCGGCGGCAAGATCATGAATGCGCTCTATCGCGGCCTGATCGTCGCCGGGGTCATCTCGGCATTCGGCTTCTGGGTCATCACCGACTGGCTGATGGGCGGCATCAACGCGGTGAATCCCGCCCTCACGCCGTTGCGGCTATGGGGCGCCGGCCTGGTCGGCCTGGTGTTGACGGCGGCGCTGGTGGTGATCACCGAGTATTACACCGGCACCGACTTCAAGCCGGTCAAGCACGTTGCGGCGGCGTCCACGACCGGACATGCCACGAACATCATCGCCGGTCTCGGCGTGTCGATGAAGGCGACCGCGTGGCCGGTCATCTCCGTGTGCATCGCCATCTTCGCGTCGTTCTGGTTTGCGGGCCTCTACGGCATCGCGATCGCGGCCACGGCGATGCTGTCGATGGCCGGAATCATCGTCGCGCTCGACGCGTACGGTCCGATCACCGACAACGCCGGCGGCATCGCCGAGATGGCGAAGCTTCCTGATTCGGTGCGCGCGATCACGGATCCGCTCGACGCCGTCGGCAACACGACCAAGGCCGTGACCAAGGGCTACGCGATCGGCTCCGCAGGCTTGGCCGCCCTGGTGCTGTTCGCCGACTACACGCACGCACTCGAGCGGGCGGACCTCGGAACGACATTCGATCTTTCGAACCACATGGTGATCATCGGACTGTTCCTGGGCGGCCTGATCCCGTTCCTGTTCGGCGCCATGGCGATGGAAGCGGTCGGTCGCGCAGCCGGTGCCGTTGTCGTCGAAGTGCGCAGGCAGTTCAAGGACATCAAAGGCATCATGGAAGGCACGGCCAAGCCCGAATACGGCGTGGCGGTCGACATGCTGACGAAGGCGGCGATCAAAGAAATGATCG
>CATPAO010000121.1 GCA_955652025.1 Casimicrobiaceae bacterium | reverse complement strand
GTCTGACGTTGGCCATCTGGGCGATCGGAGAGGCGATCCTTCATCCCAGCTGGCTGCGACCCCGCCGCTTCTCGGTGCGCCGCGTCGGCGTCCCGCTAGCCGCCGGCGCGGTGCTGTTCGTCGCGCTGCTTGCGCCAAGCGCGGCAACCGGCACTCCGATAATTCGAGGCTGCGATGTCGCGTTACGTCGTCGCCGCAGCCGGCGATCGCGATCGCGCCGGCGACCGCGAGCGGGACGAACCTTGCAAATCTTGCCGCGGCATCGTGAGACATGGGCGCGCATCGTACCAAACTAGCATCCTGTTCCGTAAATTCGATCGATCGTTCGCGTTGCAATCGGGCGCCATACTGCGTTGCTCGGCCTCACCGTACCACGAGGTACGCTATCGGCCTCGCGCCTTGCCTGACACCCGATTGCATCCGCTCCTTTATCTTCGGAACTTACGGAACAGGACGCTGACGCCCGCCGGTAATGACAATAGTTCGTTTCGGCGCGAGAATCCGGCATGACCTCCGACGCGAACAGCACAGCACGCACGCTCGAACCGGGCATCGTCACCGATCTGCGCGACCGCCTGACGTACGGCGGCTACCTGCGTCTCGACCGGCTCTTGTCCGCGCAGGAGCCGTTGTCCGGTGCGGCCGGCGGCTCGTCGCGGCACGACGAGATGCTGTTCATCATCCAGCATCAGGTGTCGGAGCTGTGGATGAAGCTGATGATCCACGAGCTCAAGGCGGCGCGCGACCATGTCCGCGCCGATGCGCTCGAGCCCAACTTCAAGATCCTCGCCCGCGTCAAGCTGATCCAGAAACAACTGTTCGAGCAATGGGCGGTGCTCGAGACGCTGACGCCGTCCGAGTACGAAGGCTTTCGCCCGGCGCTCGGAACATCGTCGGGATTTCAATCCGCGCAGTACCGCGCGATCGAGTTCCTTCTGGGCAACAAGGACGCGGCGCTCCTCGACGTGTTCAGGCACGATCCGGTGGCCATGGCCGAGCTGCAATGCTTGCTCGCCGCGCCGTCGTTGTACGACGAATTCCTGCGCCTGCTCTCGCGCCGCGGATTGCCGGTGCCCGCGGCGTGTCTCGAGCGCGACTTCCGCCTGCCCTATGTTCGTCATCCGGATCTCGTGCGCGCATTCAAGGTGATCTACGACGATCCCAAACATTGGTGGGACGCCTACGACATGTGCGAAAAGCTGGTCGACATCGAGGAAGGCTTCCAGCTCTGGCGGTTCCGTCACATGAAGACGGTCGAACGTATCATCGGGCACAAGACCGGCACCGGCGGCTCGTCGGGCGTCGCGTTCTTGAAGCGCGCACTGGAGCATTCGTTCTTTCCGGAGCTGATCGACGTCAGGACCGCCATCGGCACGGCAACGACGCCGCGATGAACGCGAAGGCGACCACCGCCGAACGCATCGAGGCGGCGATTCGCGCGCTCGGGACCGGGACGTTGACCGAGAGCGCCTTGCAACGCCACGTAGCGCCGCTGTTCTCGCGCCACAAGCTCGCCTACGGCGACAGGATCTATCTCGCCAATCACTCGCTCGGACGGCCGCTCGACGCGACAGACGATGACGTCCGCGAGGGATTGTCGCTGTGGTACGCGAATCTCGGCGACGCGTGGGACGGCTGGCTCGGGGAAATGGCCGCGTACCGCGCGCGGTTCGCGCGGCTCCTGTCCGCGGCCGGTGGCGAATGCATCGTGCCGAAGGCGAACGCCGGGCAGGGCCTGCGCGCTATTCTCAACACTTACGACGCTGTGCCGCGCGTCGTCGCGACGCGAGGCGAGTTCGATTCGCTCGACCTGATCCTGCGCGAGTACGCGGCGCGAGGCCGGATCGCGCTCGCGTTCGTCGAGGCGCGGAGCGATGGCGCGTTCGATACGACCGACATCCTCGCCTCGATCGGCAGACGATCCGACTTGGTCGTCGTGTCCGAAGTGATCTTCAACACGGGACAACGGCTCGCCGACTTGCCCGCGATCATCGCCGCGACGCACGCGGCCGGCGGCAAGGTACTGCTCGACGTCTACCATTCGCTCGGCGTGTTCCCGGTGGATGTCGCGGCGCTCGACACGGACTTCGCGGTCGGCGGCAGCTACAAATATTTGCGCGGCGGGCCCGGTGCGAGTTTTCTGTACGTGCATCAGCGTCATCTTGCGGCAAACCTGCGGACGCTCGACACCGGCTGGTTTGCGAAGGATGCGCCGTTCGCCTACGCGCGGCCGGATCCGCCGCGTTATGCGCCGGGCGGCGACGGCTGGCTCGAGTCGACGCCGGCGGTGTTGCCGGTCTACCAGGCGCGCGCCGGTGCGCTGTTCACCGAAGCGATCGGCGTCCCGCGTCTTCGCGAGCACTCGTTGCGCCACCAAGGCCGGCTGGTCGATTTGCTGGCGCAGCGTCGCGTGGCGTCCGCGGGCGGCCGCGACGATCGCGGCGCGTTCGTCGTCGTCACGCATCCACGCGCCGCGGATGCCGCGGCAGCGTTGCGCGGTCAGGGCATTGTGACCGACGCGCGCGGGCGATATCTGCGTTTGTGCCCGGATGTGCTCACGACCGACGACGAGCTCGTCCGCGCAGCCGAAGCCGCGGCGCGCTGTTTGGGTAGCGAATAAGC
>CATPAO010000120.1 GCA_955652025.1 Casimicrobiaceae bacterium | reverse complement strand
TTTAGGTGTCCTTCCCTGCATTGGACTATAGCCTCGTCGTGCGCCAGCGGAGCTCGAACCGGGAGCTCAACGCTTCGAGTATCGCTGTAGCGTTTTGCGCAAGGTCTGCGCCACCTGACTCCGCAAAGCCTCGGGAGAAATTACCTCCACGTCGTCGCCAAGGCGTATCAGTTCACGAATGCCATGCTCGGCAGATTCTAGCGGGATCGTGCAGCGAACCCAACCGCGTCGATCGGGCTCGCTTGCGGTCTTCGCGACCGCTTCCACGACATACGGACCCAGCAGATCCAGAAGCGAACGGCCGCGCGGCGACAAGCGAACCGTCGCGGTGTCGTGATAGCTGCTCACTTCGTATTCGCGCGAGGATCGTGCCCACCAGGCCGCCAGATCGAATTTCGGCGGCCGGATATACGGTTCGTCCAGCGCTTCCGCCTCCGAAATCCTCCCCACTCGGTAGGTTCGGAACGAATTGCCCTTCTGCGCCACCAGGTACCAAATGCCGGCCTTGAGCACGAGCCCGACGGGACCCACTTTTCGTGCGGCGGCGTCCTTCGCCTGCCCGTAACGAAACCTGAGGTAGCGCGCGTTCCACACGGCGCGCGCAATCGTCGGCAGCAGTGCGACCGCATCGGTCGCGCGAAACCAGCCCGCCGCGTCGAGGTGGAATCGCGTCGCGAGGCGCTCCGCTCGCGCTCCCGCCGGCAACGCAGCCATCAGTTTCATGCGCGCCATCGCCACGAGGTCGGCGAGGCCGAGCTCTGCCGCAGGCCCCGGCAAGCCGGCGAGGAATAGCGTTTCCGCTTCGCTTTCGGTGAGCCCGGTCAACTGCGTACGAAAGCCATCCGCCAGCTTGAAGCCGCCGCTACGCCCACGGTCCGCCATGACGGGAATGCCCGCTGCGCTCAGCTCTTCGATGTCGCGGTAGATCGTCCGTTGCGAGACCTCGAGCGCTTCGGCCATTGCGGAGGCATTCAAGCGCCCGCGAGCTTGCAAGCTCAGCAGGATCGACAGCAAGCGGCTTGCGCGCATTCGTCACGCTAGCATAAATACCTGACATTGGTTGGCAGGTATTGGGTGTTACAACGATCGCTGCCGCCACAGCTCCGGGAACTCAGCATGAAAATCCATCGTCCGATGGCCGTTCTTGCCCTACTGACTTTAGGTATGACCGCGCCGGGGCTCTCGGCTGCGCAATCCACGCAACGTTCTGGAGACAACATGAAGCAAACCGAACATGCAGTCGCCGGACTGCACGACTTCGACTTCCTTATCGGGCATTGGCAGGTTCATCATCGACGTCTGAAGGAACGGCTCGCGAACAGTCACGAGTGGATCGAATTCGAAGGGACGTCGGTCGTGCAGAAGCTCCTTGGGGGCTATGGAACGGTCGACGACAACGTGATGGAATTCCCCGGAGGCGCCTTTCGCGGCGCGGGTCTGCGATCTTTCGAACCCAAGTCGGGGACGTGGTCTATCTGGTGGCTCGATAGCCGGACGCCATTGGGGCCGCTGGAGCCACCTGTCCGAGGCAGCTTCCGCGACGGCATCGGAACGTTCTTGGCTGACGACACGTTCGACGGGAGACCGATCCGCGTCCGCTTCGTGTGGTCCAAGATCACGCCCGCGTCGTGTCACTGGGAGCAAGCGTTCTCGACCGATGGCGGCGCCAGTTGGGAAACGAACTGGGTGATGGATTTCAAACGAGCCCAATGAGCGAGGCATACGGGTCGCACGGCCGGAGACGGCGATCGAAAGTAGGTCATGACCTCCATGCCGATCGCCGCCCGCAATCGCGAACGCCTAGATCGCCGTGCGTGCCGTTTTCCGGTAGAGGAACGCGACCAGCATGCCGAGGAGCACGGTCAGGATACCGTCGAAGACCACCTGCTTCACCACGGTCGCGCCCGGCATCGGCTGAACGACGAAATAGATGAGGTACGTCGGTATCACCGTCAGCAACGCGACGGCCACGCCGAACCGGATTCCCTGCGGGAGCCAAGGCCGCGCCTCGACGCCGCGCGCATAGATCCAGGCGAAAGCGCCCGACAGGATCACGTGGGCGAGGATCATCAGCGGAAGGTACTTCTGCGCGTCGGCCTCCGGCCGGAACAACGTCGATAATTTCGCGTAGTCATCGTGCAACAGAACTCCGTGAACGACAAAACTGCCGATCATCCATGCGACGAAGATCGCAACCCATGCTATGAAAAACAGCTTGTTCATGATGCCTTCCCTAAGGTGAATGCCGCTCCACCCGAGCCGCTGTTGCGTCTACACGACTTCGAACAGCCCCGCCGCGCCCATCCCGCCACCGATGCACATCGTCACGACGACTTTCTTCGCGCCGCGGCGCTTGCCCTCGATCAACGCATGACCGGTGAGCCGCGTGCCCGCCACGCCATACGGATGGCCGACGGCGATCGCGCCGCCATCGACGTTCAATCGGTCGTTCGGAATGCCGAGCTTGTCGCGGCTGTAGATCACTTGCACGGCGAACGCCTCGTTCATTTCCCACAGGTCGATGTCGTCGATCGTGTGCCCTGTCCTCTCCATCAGCTTCGAAACGGCGAACACCGGCCCGACGCCCATTTCATCGGGCTCGCAGCCGGCCACCGCGAATCCGCGGAAGATGCCCATCGGCGCGAGTCCGCGTCGCGCCGCCTCGGCGCCGCTCATCACCACGCATGCCGCCGCGCCATCCGAGAACTGGCTCGCATTGCCTGCCGCGACGACGCCGTTGGGAAGCGCGGGCTTGATCTTGGACACGCCGTCGTAGGTCGTGTCCGCACGAATGCCTTCGTCGGCGGCGAGCGTCACTTCCTTGGTGAAAAGCCGCGACGTTTCCTTGTCGGCGACGCCCATCGTGACGGTGATCGGAACGATTTCTTCATTGAACTTTCCCGCCGCCGCCGCGGCCGCGGCGCGCTGCTGGCTTTGCACGCCGTACTCGTCCTGGCGCTCGCGTGAAATGTGGTAGCGCGACGCCACCGTTTCTGCGGTCTGCAGCATCGTCCAATAGATCTCCGGTTTGTGCCGGTCGAGCCACGCTTCGTGCGCCATGTGCTGGTTCTGTTCGTTCTGAACGCACGAGATCGACTCGACGCCGCCAGCGACGAAGATCTCGCCCTCGCCCGTCAAGATGCGTTGCGCGGCCAGTGCGATCGTCTGCAGGCCCGACGAGCAGAAGCGGTTGACGGTCATCCCCGGGACCGACACCGGACATCCGGCGCGAAGTGCGATCTGGCGCGCGACGTTCCAGCCGGTCGCGCCTTCGGGCAACGCACAGCCCATCAGCACGTCGTCGACGTGCGCCGGGTCGAGCTTCGCGCGTTCGATCGCATGCCGGACGACGTGACCGCCCAGCGTCGTGCCGTGCGTCATGTTAAAGGCGCCGCGCCACGATTTGGCGAGCCCGGTACGGGCGGTGGAAACGATGACGGCATCAACCATGGTAGATCACCCCTCTCCCCCTCTCCCCGCTTCGCGGGGCGAGGAGAGAATTGCGTGAGCGTCGGCTCATCTTCCCCGCTTTGCAAGAGCGAGGGAGCCACCGTCATCCATTGAACGTCTTGCCTTCCGCCGCGAGATTCGCCAACAGCGGCGCCGGCTGCCAGAACGCGGCATCGGCGCTCTCCGCGGCAAACTGCCGCATGCGGCGCGCGACGTTGTAGAGCCCCTGCATGTCCGCGTAGAGCATCGGGCCGCCGCGGTACAGCGGGAAGCCATAGCCGGTCAGATAGACGAGATCGATATCCGATGCGCGGAGCGCGATGCCTTCTTCCAGGATCCGTGCGCCTTCGTTCACGAGCGCCAAAATGCAGCGATCGACGATCTCGTCGCCTGCGATCTTGCGTGGCGCGCTGCCGATTTCGGTCCGGTACGCGACGATAAGCGCGTCGACGGCCGGATCGGGAATCGCATCGCGGCGACCGCTCTCGTAGCGATACCAGCCGGCGCCGGTCTTTTGCCCGAAGCGTCCCTGCTCGCAGAGCCGGTCGGCGATCCGCGAATAGCGCATGTGTGGTTTTTCCACGTAGCGCCGCTTGCGGATGCGCCAGCCGACATCGTTGCCGGCCAGGTCGCTCATCCGGAACGGACCCATCGCCATGCCGAATTTTTCGAGCGCGCGGTCGACGTCGACCGGTGTCGCGCCCTCGTCCAACAGGAACATCGCCTGGCGCAGGTAGTGCTCGAGCATCCGGTTGCCGATGAAACCGTCGCACACGCCGGCGACGACGGCCGTCTTGCGGATCTTTTTTGCCACGTCCATCACGGTCGCGAGCACGTCCTTGCCGGTCGCCGTGCCGCGCACGACCTCGAGCAGCTTCATCACGTTGGCGGGGCTGAAGAAATGCATTCCGACCACGTCCTGCGGCCGCCCGGTCGCCGCGGCGATCCGGTTCACGTCGAGCGTCGACGTGTTTGTGGCGAGGATCGCAGTCGGTTTGGTCACTTGCTCGAGCGTGCGGAAGACCTTTTCCTTGATGTCCAGCTCCTCGAACACCGCCTCGATCACGAGGTCGGCGGACTTGACGTCGTCGTAGGACAGCGTTGGGTGAAGGAGCGCCAGCGTCTTGTCGAGGCCCTCGCGCGTGAGCTTGCCTTTGGCGAGCGAGCCTTCGTAGTTCTTGCGCAGCGTCGCGACGCCTTTGTCGAGCGCCTCCTGGCTCGTTTCGAGCAACACCACCGGGAGTCCCGCGTTGAGAAAGTTCATCGCGATGCCGCCGCCCATCGTGCCGGCGCCGATCACCGCAATTTTGTCGATTCTACGTCGCGGGGTATCGTCTCCCACCTCGGGGATTTTCGACGCGGCACGCTCGGCGAAGAACGCATGCCGCAATGCGCGCGACTCCGGGGTCAACAGCAACTCGAGGAACAGTCCGCGTTCATACCGCAGTCCCTCGTCGAACGGTTTCGACACGGCCGCGGCGACGGCATCGACGCATTTCAATGGCGCCGGAAAGTTCTTCGCGACCACGCCGACCGTGTTGCGCGCGAACTGGAAATATGCGTCGGCGTTCGGATAATCGATCTTGACGTCGCGGAGCCGCGGCAACGCCCGCTTCTCGACCGCCATCCTGCGCGCGAATTCGACGGCACCCGACACAAGGTCGCCGTCGATGATGTCGTCGAACAGTCGCGTACCTTTGAGTTGCGGCGCCGGGACGCTCGCGCCGGATACGATCATGTTGAGTGCCGGCTCGACGCCAATCGCCCGCGGCAGACGCTGCGTGCCTCCGGCGCCGGGAAGGAGCCCAAGCTTGACCTCGGGCAAGGCGACCGTCGCGTGGGGTGCCGCGACGCGAAAGTGGCACCCCAGCGAAAGCTCCAGACCGCCGCCTGCGCAAGCGCCGTTGAGCGCGGCGACCACCGGCTTCGTACTCGCCTCGACGGCGCGGATCAGCGAAAAAAGCGTCGGCTCGGCCAACGCCTTCGGCGTGTTGAACTCGCGAATGTCCGCCCCGCCCGAGAACATCTTGCCGGCGCCGGTCAGCACGATCGCCACGACGGCTGGATCGGCGAGCGCCCGATCGATCCCGTTGCCGACGCCGACGCGGGTGGCAAAGCCCAGGCCATTCACCGGCGGATTGTCGAGTGTGATGACGGCGACACCGTCCGATACCTGATAGTGCGCTGCGATCATGTCAGCCTTACCGTTAGTCGCTCATACCTCGAGCCACGCCTTGCGCACGCGATCGTCGTCGTGCAACTCACGCGCCGTGCCTTCGAAAACAATGCGGCCGTGTCCCATCACATAGAGTCGATGACAGATCCGGAGCGCAATCGTCAACTTCTGCTCGATCAGCAGGATCGCGATGCCGCGGGCGGCGATTCGTTCCAGGAGCTCGCGCACCAGCGCCACCATCTTGGGCGCCAGACCTTCGGTCGGCTCGTCGATCATGATCAGGTCCGGATCACCCATCAGGGTACGGCAGATCGTCAACATCTGCTGCTCGCCGCCGGACAATACACCGCCCGGCGCGTCCGCGCGCTCGCGGAGGAGCGGGAAGAGTGCAAACGTGTCGTCCTCCGTCCAGCGCCGCGACCGCTTTCCCGATTTCACTCCCAGCAGCAGATTCTGCCGCACGCTGAGCCCGGGGAAGATCGCGCGATCCTCCGGCACGTAGCCCAAGCCGCGGCGCGCGATGTCGTGCGTCCGCAGGCCATCGATGCGTTCGCCCTTGAAGCGGATTGTGCCGACCGGCGACACTTCGCCGATGATCGCCTTGATCGTCGTCGAGCGACCGGCGCCGTTCCGCCCCAAGAGGCTCACGATCTCGCCTTGGCCGACGCGCAAGGACACGCCCTGCAAGATGTGACTCTTGCCGTAATAGGCGTGCAGGTCGGCGACCTCAAGCATCGGCGACGCTTCCCAGATAGGCGGCTTGTACCGCTGCATTAGCGCGGATCCGCTCAGGACGATCGGTGGCGATGATCTCGCCATACACGAGCACCGAGATCCGGTCGGCGAGATCGAACACGACGCCCATGTCATGCTCGACCATCACCAGCGTTTTGCCGCTTGTCACGGCGCGAATCAGTTCCACGGCGTTGTCGGCCTCAAAGCGGCTCATCCCGGCAGTCGGCTCGTCGAGCAGGATGACTTCGGCATTGCCGGCGATCGTGATGCCGATTTCGAGCGCGCGCTGTTCGGCGTAGGTCAGCACGCCCGCCAGCGTATCGCGGCGCGCCGTCATGCGAATCCGCTCGAGCGTGGCCTCCGCCTGCTCGTTGGCGTCCGTGAGCTTGTCGACGCGACGCCACATGTTGTAGCGATAGCCGAGCGACCACAGCACGCTGCAGCGCAGGTTCTCGAACACCGTGAGGCGCGCAAAAATGTTGGTCACCTGAAAGCTTCGCGCCAGTCCGCGGCGGTTGATTCGATGCGGCGCGACGCCGGCGATGTCCTCGCCGTGCAGCCGAATCGTGCCCGACGTCGGCGCGAAGCGGCCGCTGATCAGGTTGAACAGCGTCGACTTGCCGGCGCCGTTGGGACCGATGATCGCATGCCGCTCGCCCCGATCGACGTCGAGCGACACGCCGCGGATGATCGGCGTCGGACCGAAGGTTTTGCGAACATCACGCAATTGCAAGGCGGGAACGCGATCGCGTTCGACGCCGCTGTTCATGGTGCCATCCCCGCTGCTCGCGCTTCGTCGTTCGCACGATCCCACGCCGCGACGACGACGGGCCATGTCCCGCGAAACGCCAAGAAGCCGATGGCGAGCAGTCCCGCCGCAATGATCCACGGCCACGGTGTCGAGGCGTCCAGCGCAACCCATAAGAGCCGCATCCGCGTGCCCAGTTCCGGTTGCGTGGACAGTCGATAGCTCATTTCGATCAGCAGGATCGTGCCGGTCGCCATCGTGACCGCCGGCACGAGCGCGAGCGCGTAGCTTCGCAGGACCCGGCCGAACGCCCGCGTGCGAACGATGGGCGCATGCATCATGATCAAGCCGGAGAGCCCGCCCGGCGCGAACACGATGATCGCCATGAAGAACAGTCCGAGGTAAAGAAGCCACGCGGACGTGTAGCCGCTCAGGCTGATCTGCAGCCACGTCAGTGCGACGGCGCCGAGGATGGGACCGGCGAAGTGGCCGATGCCGCCGATGTAGGTCATCAGCAGCACCGCGCCGGAACGCTGCGCGCCGACGGCGTCCGCCGCGACGATTTCGTAGTTGATCGCGTGCAGTCCGCCCGCCAGCCCGGCAAAAAGACCGGCGACGGCGAAGGCGCCGAGGCGCACGCGCTGCGGGTCGTAGCCGATGAACGCGGCGCGCTCGGGATTATCCCGGACCGCATTGCACATTCTTCCCGCCGGCGTGCGAAGGAACGCGCGCATCAGGATCGCGGCGAAGAACGCCCACGCCGCAATCAGATAATAGACATGAAGCTGCGGTCCGAGATCGAAGCCCATCGCCGGCGGCGGGCGTGTGCGGCTCGCGGTGATGCCCTCTTCACCGCCGAAATAGCCCGGCAGCATGAACGTCGCGGCATAAACCAGCTCACCGACGCCCAAAGTGATCAGCGCGAAGATCGTCCCGGCCCGTCGCGTCGTGACCGATCCGAACAGGAGGGCGAAAAGGAGCCCGGCGGCTGCGCCGGCCAGCGGCACCAGCGGCATCGGCAGCGGAATGCCGTGGTTGATCGCGCGCATCAAGCCGATTGCCGCATAGCCCCCCAGGC
>CATPAO010000119.1 GCA_955652025.1 Casimicrobiaceae bacterium | reverse complement strand
GGGCGTAGCGACCCGGGCGCACGATAACCGAACGGGGACGCCAACATGCGCACGCAGGTGGGAATCGTCGGCGCCGGTCCGGCCGGACTGCTGTTGGCGCATTTGCTACACCGCGAGGGCATCGATTCGATCATCGTCGAGAATCGCTCGCGCGAGTATGTCGAGCATCGCGTGCGCGCCGGCGTGCTCGAGCAGGGAACCGTCGATCTCCTGACCGCGGCCGGCGTCGGCGAGCGAATGCAGCGCGAAGGACTCCGACATCGCGGCATCGAACTGCGTTTCGGCGGACGGGGGCATCGAATCGACATGACTGCGCTGACGGACGGGAAAGCGATCACCGTGTACGGCCAGCAGGAGGTGGTGAAAGATCTGATCATGGCGAGACTCGCGACGGGCCGGCAGATTTTGTTCGATGTTGCCGACGTCAGCGTCCACGATCTCGCATCGCGTGCGCCGCGCATCGGCTTTTCGCGCCACGGCAACGCGGAGGAAATTCGTTGCGACGTCATCGCCGGCTGCGATGGATTCCACGGCGTTTGCCGGCCTTCGATTCCGGCGCAGGCTTTGCATACGTTCGAACGCAGCTATCCGTTCGCGTGGCTGGGTATTCTCGCCGCGGCGCCACCGTCGCACGAAGAGCTGATCTACGCCTACCACGAGCGCGGATTCGCGTTGTTCAGCATGCGATCGCCCGATGTCACTCGGCTGTACCTCCAGGTCGCGCCGGACGAGGATATCGCGGCGTGGCCCGATGCACGCGTCTGGGAAGAGTTGCACACACGCCTCGAAACCGACGACGACTGGAAGCTCAACGAGGGACCCGTGCTCGAAAGAGGCGTCACGCCCATGCGGAGCTTCGTCGTCGAGCCGATGCAATACGGCCGTCTTGTCCTGGCGGGCGATGCGGCCCATATCGTTCCTCCCACCGGTGCCAAGGGAATGAATCTCGCGGTGGCCGACGTCAGCGTTCTCGCGCGAGCTCTCGTCGCGCTATTCAAGTCGGGTCGCGAGGAACCACTCGCGGCGTACTCGGCCACGTGCCTCAAACGGATTTGGCGCGCCGAGCATTTCTCGTGGTGGATGACGTCGATGCTCCATCGCTTTCCGGATGCCGACGGCTTTCAGCAACGGCTGCAGCGCTCGCAACTCGAGTACGTCGTCGGCTCGCGCGCGGCATCCACGGCGCTCGCCGAGAATTACGTCGGCCTTCCGCTGCCATGAAGCAAACCGGGGCCGGACGCGCATCGGCGGCGAAAGCCGCGCGGATCAACGATCCCGAGCAGACCAAGCGCGACATCATCACCGTCGCGACCGAGGAGTTCGCGAACAAGGGGCTCGCCGGCGCGCGGATCGACGAGATCGCGGCGCGCACGCGCACCAGCAAGCGGATGATCTACTACTACTTCGGCAGCAAGGAGGGGCTCTACATATCCGTGCTGGAGGAGTCCTACCGAAACATCCGCAACATCGAGCGCGACCTCGACGTCGACCATTTGTCTCCCGAGGATGCATTGCGCGAGCTCGTCGGCTTCAGCTTCGACCGTCATCAGCAGAATCCGGACTTCGTCCGCCTGGTCTCCAACGAGAACCTTCACCACGGCAAATACGTTTCGCAGTCGACCAGCATTCCGACGCTGAACATGCCGGCGATCGACACCATCCGGCGCATCGTCGAGCGCGGCAAAAGGGAAGGCGTATTTCGCGACGACATCGATCCGACCGACCTTCACATGTCGATCAGCGCGCTTTGCTTCTACAATGTTTCGAATCGCTACACGTTCGGCGCGATATTCAAGACCGACATGAGCTCGCCCGCCGCGCTCGAGCGGCGCAAGCAAAGCATCGTCGCGACGATTCTCGCCTCGGTGCGGCCGACTTCGCGCCGCTGACTTTAGGTTCCTCAGCCGAGCAACATGCCGAGCTCGTCCGCGGCCTTGCGGAGCGGCGGCAGGAAAGAGCGTTCCATTTCGGACACTGAGACACGCGGTGCCTGCACGCTGATATTGATGGCTGCTGCGACGCGCGCGCGGTAGTCGCTGATCGGAACGGCGATCGAGCGGAGTCCGATTTCCAACTCCTGATCGACGACCGCGTAGCCCTGGTCGCGAATCGCCTCGATCGTCTCACCGAACCGATCCCGCGACACCAGGGTGCGGGCGGTGAACGGCGTCAATTTGACGCGTCGCAGATAGGCGGCGAAATCGTCCTGCGGAAGTCCCGCGAGTAGCACGCGTCCCATCGAGGTGCAATGCGCGGGCAGCCGGCTGCCGATTCCGAGGTCGATCGACATGATCCGCGTCGAGGACGATGATCGCGCAACGTAGAGAATGTCGTCGCCGTCCATGATTGCGATCGAGCACGACTCGTGCGTCGCCCCGCTGACCTGGTCGAGGATCGGCTGCGCGGCGGTCACCAGGGGAACCGATGAAAGATAGGCGTGCCCGAGCGCCAGGATTTGCGGTCTGAGCGCGAACGTGCGGTCGTCTTCGGACGCTACGTAGCCGAGCTTTTCGAGCGTATAAAGGCAACGGCGAACCGCCGCGCGCGGAATGCCGGTGCGCAGGCTGAGTTGAGCGATCGAGAGCCGGCGCCGCTGCTGCGAGAATCCGCGGATCACCGCGAGACCGCGTGCGAGCGACGTCATGAAATTCGGGTCGCCGGATAGCGCGGCAATGCGCGCAGCCTCAGTCACCGGCGCAGCGTCGGGCGAGGGCGGAGATCGGAGCGAAGGGGACGCGGAGTCGCCGATCGCGGTGGACCGTTTGGGCGGCATGGGATCCGTTCTCAGGGTAGGTGGGCCTTCGGGGGCCGGGGAAATCGATGTCGATGTCGATTGTGGTAGGGCGATTATCGCACAATATTTCGATAATCGCCATTGACATGATTGGGTGCATGTACTAACTTGTTCGTTAGCTACATATTAGAACAGCATCGACCGCACTGGAGGATGGCGTGAAAGCTGGCACAGGCCGCAGGCTCTTGATATCCCGCCGGGACGATCACCGTCCGCGACGCGCCGGGATGGGATTCGAGCTCGAGGGCGCGCGCTGCCTGGTGGTCGGGACCGGTGGCGTCGGCTCGGCGATCGCCGCCGGACTCGCCGCGAGCGGCGTCGCGGGTCTTACGATGTTCGACACGAACGCGGAGAACGCCGACGCCCTCGCATCGCGACTGCGCCGGCATTATCCCGGCTCGACGTACCGACCGGCACGCGCGATCCGACCGGATTCGACCTCGTGGTGAACGCGACACCGTTCGGCATGAACCCCGGCGATTCGCTGCCGATCGACGTCGCCCGACTGGCGCCGAGGACCTTCGTCGGCGAAGTGGTGATGAAGCAGGTAATGACGCTGCTCCTGCAGCCAGCGCGCGCTCGGGGCCGTCCGATCCAGGTCGGCACCGAGATGCTGTTCGAGCCGATTCCGCTCTATCGCGAATTTTTCGAATTCGGCCAGGTGACGCCCGACGAGTTGCGGGCGGTCGCCATGTTGGCATGACGGTCCTGCCGCCCATGGATCTCGCGCGCTTTGCGATCGATACGGTGACCCTCGCGGGTTCGCTCGAGGACAAGCTCGCGGTCACGCGCGACGCCGGCTTCGGCGGGATCGAAATCTGGGCCAAGGACTTGGTGTCGCACGCCGGCGGCGTCCCGGGCGCCGTCGCCGCGATCCGCGCGAGCGGGCTCCGCGTGACGAGCTTCCAGCTTTTGCGCGACTACGAGGGGCTCGAAGGACACCTGCGCGAATACAAAATCGACATCGCCCAATCGCTGATGGACCTGATGGAGGCGGTCGGCGCGCCCGTGCTCGTCGTGGCCTCGTCGACATCGCCGTACGCGCAGGACAACCGCGAAAGGGTCGCCGACGATCTCGCCGCACTGGCAGACTTGGCGGCGCGGCGCGGCATCCGCGTCGCATTCGGCGCGCCGGCCTGGGGACGCTGGATCAGCGAATACCCGGCCGTTTGGGACGCGGTGCAGCGCGCGAACCGCGAGAATCTTGGCGTTCTCATCAATGCGTTTCACTTGCTCGCCCGTGGCACATCGCTGGCCGCGCTCGACGCCATTCCCGGTGAGCGGATCTTCCTCGTGCAGCTTGCCGACTATCTGGGCGATCTTCGCGATATCACTGAGACGGCCGACCATCGGCGCGCGTTCCCGAACGAAAGCGCGCACCGGAGCATCATCGCCGAGCTGATTCGCAAGATCCATACGGCCGGCTACCGCGGCGACTATGTTTTCGAAGTGTTCAACGACGAATATCTGCATCTTGCGCCGGCGTCGATCGTTGCCCGCGCGCGGAAAGCGGCACAGTGGATCGTCGACACGATTGCCCCGACACCGGCGCTATGAAGGAGATCGCGTCGGTGGATGCAAGAAACACCGCGTTACAGCGTATTACGGCCGCGCAATCGCATTTCGCTCCGCATCTCGCGGCTGCGGCGGTCCAGTCAAATCAACGTACAAATCCCTGGAGGAACCGATGAAACGCTTGACTCGGCTCGCGGTCGCGGCGCTCGTCCTTTCGGCCGCCACGCCGTCGCTCGCGCAACAAGCCCCGATCACGATCGTCGGATTGATGGAGCTGTCGGGGACCGGCACGACGGCCGGCACCAACTTCGACAACGGCGTCAAACTCGCGGTCAAGGAAATCAACACGGCGGGAGGCATTCTGGGCCGCAAGATCGAATACACGACGCTCGACACGCAGTCGAACCCCGGCGTCGCCAAGGCGCTTGCGCAAAAGGCCGTCGACCAGGGCGCGTATGTCGTGATGGGTCCGGTGTTTTCGGGGTCGTTCATCGTCAGCATGGCGGAAACGAAGCGCGCCGAAATCCCGAATTTCACCGGCGGCGAGGCGGCCAACATCACGCAGCAGGGCAATCCGTACGTGTTTCGCACGTCGTTCACGCAATCGACCGCGATGCCGAAGCTCGCCAAGTACATCAAGGACGGCGTCAAGGCGAAAACCGTCGCGATGATCTGGGTCAACAACGACTTCGGCAAGGGCGGCCGCGACTCGATGCAGAAGGCGCTCGACGCCGCCGGCATCAAGGTGGTCGCCGACGTCTCGACCGACCCGGGACAGGTCGACTTCTCGGGCGCCGTGCTCAAGGTCAAGCAGGCGAACGCCGACGCGTTGTTCGTCTACACGAACGAAGAAGAATCGGCGCGCGCGCTGCGCGAGCTCAAGAAGCAAGGCTACGACAAGCCGATCATCGGCGAAACAACCTTGACCGGTCAGAAGGTCATCGAGCTCGCCGGCGACGCCGCCAACGGGGCACTCGCGCACGTCGGCCTCACCGTCGACGCGCCACAGCCGGCGATCAAGGACTTCGACAAGAAATTCCAGGCCGAGTACAAGTACAAGAGCGACCACAACGGCATGAAGGGCTACAGCGGCATGTACGTGGTCAAGGCGATCACCGAAAAGAACAAGAAAGTCGATTCCAAGGAGTTCGCAAAGGCGTTGCACGGCGCGAAGATCTCCGCCAAGGACTATCCGGGCGTCCTGTTGGACGTTACGTTCGACCAGAACGGCGACCTCGATCGCGAGAGCTTCCTGGTCAAGGTGGAAAATGGCAAGCAGGTGGTGACGGCGACGTTGCCGTCGGCCTTGGCCAAATAGCGCCGCACCCAAGGGTCCGTGTCTTCGCATGGCGCCCCCGCGTTGCGGGGACGCCCGGCCAGGGCGACGGTCCGCTCGGAGGAGACGCCGTGGGGGACCTGATTCAACTCGTCGTGTCCGGCACCGCGACCGGCGCGATCTACGCGCTCGCGGCGCTCGGGTTCACGTTGCTGTGGCAAGCGTCGGGGACGATCAACTTCGCCCAGGGCGAGTTCGTGATGCTGCCAGCATTTGGAATGCTCTTTTTCATGAACTTCGTGGGGGCGCCGCTGTGGCTGTCGTTCCTGCTCACCTGCGTGGCCGCGATGCTGGTGCTGGGCGTCGGGTTCAAACGCGTGATCGTCGATCCGCTGATCCGCCACGGCGTCATTCCGCTCGTCATCGCCACGCTCGGCCTGTCGGTCGGATTGAAGCAGCTGGTCAAGGCGGGTTACAGCGCCGAGGCGCATCCGTTTCCGAGCTCGTTCTCGGCCGGGCAGTTTTCGGTCGCCGGCGTCACGATCTCGTACGCGGACATCGGAACGCTGCTGCTCGCCGGGCTGATCGTGATCGGCTTGCAATTGTTCCTGAACAAAACGGTGACCGGCCGGGCGATGCAGGCGGTCGCGCAGAACACCGATGCCGCGAAGGTGCTCGGCATCAACGTCAAGCGGATGGTGCTCTACGTATTCATGATCAACGCGATCCTGGCCGTGGTCGCGGCGCTGCTCGTGACGCCGACGTACCTCGCGAAGTTCGACATGGGCGACTCGATCGGCCAGAAGGCGTTCTTCGCGGCGATCATCGGCGGCTTCAATCAGACGCGCGGCGCGCTGCTCGGCGGCGTGCTGATCGGCGTCCTCGAGAACGTCGTCGGATTCTACGTCTCGCCGGCGTACAAGGAAGGCGTGGCGCTCGTGCTGTTCCTGGTCGTCATCCTGTTCCGCCCCGAAGGCCTGCTCGGCAAGCCCGAGGAGCGCAAGGTATGAACACGAACGCAAAGAACATCGCGCTGGCTGCCATGCTCGTCGCGTTCGCGGTGTTGCCGGTGTTTCTCAAAAACTACGGCATCTATCTCTGCACGTTGTTCTGTGTCTACCTGATGGCGACCTACGGTCTCAACCTCACTGTCGGGTACGCGGGCCAGATGTCGCTCGGCCAGGCGGCGTTCTTCGGCATCGGCGCGTATATCGCCGCCATCGCGCTCAAGGCGGGGCTGCCGTTTCTGATGGTCTTGCCGATCGCTGCGGTCGCCTGCTTCGCGGTCGGACTGGCGCTGGGTTTTCCCGCGCTGCGCGTCCAGCACCATTACCTCGCGTTCGCGACGCTTGGATTCAACGTGCTCGTGTTTCTCATCATGCGCAACGAGGAGAACATCACCGGCGGAACCTTCGGCATCTCCGGCGTGCCGCGGCCGTCGCTCCTTGGCCTGTCGCTCGACGGGTCGCTGCCGTTCTTCTGGTTCACGCTGTTTTTCACGATCCTGCTGATCGCTGTGCTGGGCTGGCTGCTGCGCTCGCCGTGGGGCCGCGCGTTCGCGGCGCTGCGCGACAATCCGATCCGCGCCGAGAGCCTTGGCGTCAACATCACCGCGTACACGCTGCTCGCGTTCGCGATCGGCGCGGCATGCGCGGGCATCGCCGGCGTCTTTTTCGCCGCACTGGTGCAATTTGTCGAACCGGCGCCGTTCCACGTCTCGACGTCGCTGATGATGCTGCTCGCGGTGATCGTCGGCGGATCCGGACGCTTTTTCGGGCCGGTCCTCGGCACGGTGATCATCATCCTGTTGCCCGAGTGGCTGCGCTTCATGCAGAACTGGTATCTCGCGGTATTCGGCTTCGCCGTCGTCGCGCTGATGGTCTGGCTGCCCGGCGGATTGCTGTCGATTCCCGAGCGCTACACATGGAAGGGCGCGGCCCAATGACGCCGTTCCTCGAAGTCAAAGACGTCCGCAAGCAATATGGTGCGATCAAGGCCGTCGACGGCGTGAGCTTCAACGTCGGTCCGGGCGAGATCGTCGGTGTCATCGGTCCGAACGGCTCGGGCAAGACGACGCTGTTCAACAGCATCCTGGGCCAGATCGAGCCGACGTCGGGCAAGGTCGAGTTCTGCGGCGAGGACGTCACTGGCATGTCGCCGCTCGAATTGTCGCGGCGCGGCGTCGGGCGCACGTTCCAGACGCTGCAGGTGTTCGTCAAGTTGTCGGTGCGCGATAACCTGATCGCCGCGGCGCAGGAATTCAAGGGCACGCTCGGCGGACGGCTCTTCGCCAAGCCCGACGCGGGCCTGGGTGAGCATGCCGACCAGATGATCGAGCTGTTCCAGTTGAAGCATGTCGCCCATTTGCCGGCCGGAAGCCTGTCGTACGGCCAGCAAAAGCTGATCGACATCGCGATGGCGTTCATGGCGGCGCCGCGGCTGGTATTGCTGGACGAGCCGTGCGCGGGCGTCAACCCGAGCCTCGTCGATCAACTGCACGATCGCCTGGTTGAGCTCAACAAAGCGCAAGGCGGCAGCTTCGTCGTCATCGAGCACAACATGGACTTCATCATGAAGCTCTGCCCGCACGTCATCTGCATGATCGAGGGCAAAGTGCTGGCCGAGGGACCGCCGGCGGATGTGCAGTCGAATCGGCAGGTGCTCGAAGCGTACTTGGGGAACTGACATGGCCGCCGACAAGATCATCGAGTTCGACAAGGTCGTCGCCGGCTATTCGCCGAGCCTCACGATCCTCAACGAGACAACGCTGGACGCCAGAGCGGGCGAGATCACGCTGTTGATCGGTCCGAACGGCGCCGGCAAATCCACGGTGCTGAAGACGCTGTTCGGCATGCTGGTGCCGCGCTCGGGCGAAGTCCGCTTCGAGGGCAAGCGCATCAACGGCAAGTCGCAGCGCGAGTTGCTGGCCGACGGTATCGCGTTCGTGCCGCAGGGACGCAACCTGTTCGGATCGCTGTCGGTGCGCCACAATCTCGAGCTCGGCGGCATCACGCTGCCGCGCGGCGAGTTGGGTGGGCGAATCGACGAAGTCCTGCAGCGTTTTCCACGCATCAAGGAGCGGATCGACAACCAGGCGTCGACGATGTCCGGCGGCGAGCAGAAGCAGCTCGAAGTCGGACGCGCGCTGCTGTTGCGACCGCGCGTGCTCCTGATCGACGAGCCGTCGATCGGCCTATCGCCGAAGCTCGTGCAGGAAGTGATGACGCTGTTGCGCCAGCTTGCCGACGCCGGGGCAACGGTGCTGATGGTCGAGCAGAACGTCCGCACCGCGCTCAAGTACGCGAATCGGGCGCTGGTACTGGAAATGGGGCGCTTGGCGCTCGATCGTCCGGCGTCGGAGCTCTTGCACGATCCGAACCTGAACCGTCTGTTCCTCGGCGGCCATGTGAAGCCCGCGGCGGCGTGACCGTGGCACATCCGATCGGCCTGGCCGCGTTGACGGTGCTCGAGCTCGCGCCGCCGGACATGGTCCTGTGCGCGGCCGAGGCGGGCTTCGATTCGATCAGCCTGCGACTCCTGCCGCCGACGACCGAAGAGATTCAACATCCGATGGTGGGCGACACGCCGCTCGTGCGCGAGACCGCGCAGCGGCTCGCGGACACCGGCATGCGCGTGCTCGACATCGAAATCTTCCGACTGTTGCCGGAAACCGACGTACGCGTTTTCGTGCCCGCGCTGGAAACCGGTGCGCGGCTCGGTGCCAAGCAGGTGCTCGTCGCCGGCAACGATCCCGATCCCGCGCGCCTCGCCGATCGCTTTGCCGCGCTGTGCGATCT
>CATPAO010000118.1 GCA_955652025.1 Casimicrobiaceae bacterium | reverse complement strand
CGACTGGGAAACGCTGAAACGCGACGGCTGGAAGCGCTTGAATCTGCCCGTCACGTACGCGCCGTTCGCTCGGGGCAACTATCCGACTCCGTCGGGAAAATGCGAATTCTGGTCGGAGAAGCTCCGTGCTGCGGGCCAGGATCCGCTGCCGGCGGTCCTGCTGCCGCGCGAATCGGCAGCCAACAATCCGGCGCTCGCCACGCGCTATCCGCTGGCGTGCATCTCACCACCGGCGCGCAATTTCCTGAACTCGTCGTTCGCCAACCTGCCCGTGTTCGTCGAGACGGAAAAGACGCCGCGCCTCGAGATCCACCCGGACGATGCCGGCGCGCGAGGTCTGGCGACCGGCGACCCCGTGCGCATATTCAACGATCGCGGCGCGTTCAGCGCCACCGCGCGCGTCACCGATCGCGCACGTCCCGGTGTCGTGGTTGCACCGTCGATCTGGTGGCGCAAACTTGCGCCGGGCGGCGAGAACGCCAACGCCGTGACGAGCCAGGCGCTGACCGACTTGGGTCGCGCCGCGACGTTCTACGATTGCCTGGTCGAAGTCGCTGCGGATTAGAGCTTTCGGACCAATCCGATCATCACGCCGAAGATTTCGAGCGCGCCCTCAGGTCGGATGATCGGATACGCTTTGTTCTCGGGCTTGAGCACGAAGCGACCGGCCTCGAGATCGAGGCGCTTCAGCGTGAACTGATTGTCGACGATCGCGACGACGATTTCGCCCTTTTGCGCCGCGGCCCGCTTTTCGACGACGACGAGATCGCCGTCCAGGATGCCGGCGTCCTCCATCGAATCGCCCTTGACGCGGACCAGCACCGTCGACGATGGCCGCTCGATCAGATAATCGTCGATCGTGACGGCGTCGGCTTCGCCGTCCTCGACCGCATCGGGCAATCCCGCGCGCACCGGCGTTTCCGCCAACGGTCGCGCGAAGAACCGCTTGGTGGGCGCAAGCCGGCGATCGGGCGTCGATTCGAGGTAGCCCGCGAGCTTCAGCCTGGCGACCAGCGCTGCGACCGACGACTTGGAGCGTAGACCCAGCAATCCCCCGATCGTCGCGTACGAAGGCAACGCGCGGTGACGGGCGTAGTAGTCTTGCAGATTCGTCAAATAGGAACGATCGTTCGACATGGTCGTAGAATAGCGAACGAACGTTCGCCCTGTCAAGCCCTCCCACACCGATGCGCCTGTTCGCTCCCTCCGTCGCGTTTATCGACCTCGAGACGACCGGCACGCGCGCGGCCGCGGATCGGATCACGGAAATCGGCATCATCCGTGTCGACGCCGACGTCGCGGGCAACGCGCCCCGGGTGACGGAATGGCAGTCGCTGGTCGATCCCGGCGTTCCGATTCCGCCCGCCATTGTCGCGCTGACCGGAATCAGCGACGCGATGGTCGCCAGCGCCCCCTCGTTCTCGAGCGTCGCGCGCGACGTCGTGGCATTGCTCGACGACTGCGTGTTCGTCGCGCACAACGCGCGCTTCGACTACGGCTTCCTGAAGCACGAGTTCGCGCGTCTCGAGCGATCATTTTCGGCGCGGGTGTTGTGCACGGTGAAGCTCTCGCGGCGGATGTTCCCCGAGGCACAGGGTCACGGCCTGGATGCCCTGATCACACGCCACCGGCTTCCCATCGCCGATCGGCATCGCGCGCTCGGCGACGCGCGTGCCATCTGGGCATTCGTGCAGATGCTTTATCGCGATTTCGACGCCGACGCTGTCGAATCGGCGGCGCGGCGAATCTTGCGCATTCCGAGTCTGCCGCCGCAGCTGCCCGCCGATGCGCTGGACGCGCTGCCGGAAACACCCGGCGTCTATCTGTTTTATGGCGACAATCCACTGCCGCTCTACATCGGCAAGAGCATCCACTTGCGCGAGCGGGTCGCCGCGCATTTTTCGGGAGATTGGCGGAGCGAGACCGATCTTCGGCTGTCGCAGGAAATCCGCCGCATCGAGTTCGAGCCCACCGCCGGCGAGCTGGGTGCACTGCTCCGCGAATCGTTGCTGATCAAGACGCGGATGCCGGCGCACAACCGCGCGTTGCGGCGCAAGACCGAGGCCGGCGTGCTGCAATTGCGCGACGACGGTACGCCGGTCTATGTTCCCGCGCTCGCGATCGATCCGAACGCGTTGCCGGGGATGTTCGGGCCTTTTTCGTCAAAGCAAACCGCGCGCGAAGCGTTACGATCGCTCGCGGTCGAACACCGGTTGTGCTGGCGGCGGCTCGGGCTGGAGCGGCGAAGCAACGGTCCCTGCTTTCAACGCCAGCTGCGGCGCTGCGCCGGTGCGTGCGTCGGCGAAGAGTCCACGGACGCGCACGACACGCGACTCGCGACCGCGCTATTGTCGTTCGCCATTCCGGCGTGGCCATTTCCCGGACCGGCGCTCGTGCGCGAATGCGCGCCCGATTCCGATCGCATCGACATCCACGTGGTACGCGATTGGTGCTGGCTCGGCACGGCACGCGACGACGCCGAACTGTTCGCGTTGCTGGAGGCGCCGCCGCGGCCCCAATTCGACATCGATGTGACGCGCCTGTTGTTACGTCGGCGCTTGGCCGGTGCGCTCGACCTGATCGCGGTTCCCGCACCGCCTTGCGACTGACGCGTCAACGCGCCGCGTGCGCGGCCACGACGTTCGCGACGCAAGCCGTCAGCCTCTTCGCATAGGGCAAATGCAGGAACTCGTTCGGACCGTGCGCGTTCGAGTGGGGCCCGAGCACGCCGGTGATCAGAAACTGCGCACTGGGAAACCGAGTGCCCAGCATCGCCATGAACGGAATCGTGCCCCCCTCGCCCATCGCCGCCGCCGGTTTGCCGTAGAACATTTGCGACGCGCGTAGCGTCGCGTCGGCAAGCCAGCGCTCCGTCGGCGGCGCGTTCCAGCCGGTCGCACCCTGATCGGCCTCGAAACGCACGGCGGCGCCATGCGGCGGGT
>CATPAO010000117.1 GCA_955652025.1 Casimicrobiaceae bacterium | reverse complement strand
GCGTTCGCACCGGCACGGGCGTTATGCTAGATTGCCGCGAGTCTATCGGGCCCGGGGGCTGCGTGCACGGCAAGGTCGTGTTGATCACCGGCGGCGGCAAGCGTGTCGGCGCCGCCATATGCCGACGGTTGCATGCGGCAGGCGCCAACCTGATGCTGCATTACCGATCCTCGGCCGGCGAGGCGCGGCTCCTGCAGGCCGAGCTCAATCATCAGCGCGCGAATTCGGTCGCGCTGATCCAGGCCGACCTTCTCGACGTGCTGAAGTTGCCGTCGCTGGTCGAGCAGACCGTGCAGACCTTCGGCCAGCTCGACGGTCTCGTCAACAACGCTTCGTCGTTCTACCCCACGCCGGTCGGCGATATTACGCCGGCCTCGTGGAACGACTTGATCGGGACCAACGTGCAGGCGCCGCTGTTTCTCTCGCAGGCCGCCGCGCCGGCGCTGCGCAAGACCCTGGGCGCGATCGTCAACATCACCGACATTCACGCCGAACGGCCGCTCAAGAACTTCGTCGTCTATTCGGTGGCCAAGGCGGCGCTCGTCGGCATGACGCGCTCGCTCGCGCGCGAGCTCGCCCCCGAAGTACGCGTCAACGCCGTCGCGCCCGGTCCCATCCTGTGGCCCGACGACGAAGCGTTCGACGAAGTCTCGCGCCAGCGGATCATTTCGCACACGCCGTTACGCCGCGAGGGCACGCCGGAGGACATCGCGGCCGCCGTGCATTTTCTGCTAGCGGACGCCTCCTACGTGACCGGCGACACGCTCAACGTCGACGGCGGCCGTCATATCGCCGTTTGATCGATCGATGCGGGCGTTTCTGCAGCGCGTGAGCCGCGCGCGCGGCGACGAGCTCGAGGCGTCGCTTTGGGCGTTCGTCTATTTCTTCGCGTTGTTGGCCGGCTACTACGTGCTGCGGCCGATCCGCGACGAAATGGCGATCCAGGTCGGGCAGGCGCGATTGCAGGAACTCTTCACCGCCGTATTCTTGACGATGCTCGTCGTCGCGCCGATCTTCGGCGCGCTCACCGCGCGCTTTCCCCGCAAGCGCCTTCTGCCGTGGCTCTATGGATTCTTCATCTTGAACCTCGCCGGATTCTGGGCGATCTTCGCTGCGGGTGGCAACCAGTCGCGCCTCGTCGCGACGGCGTTCTTCGTTTGGGTCAGCGTGTTCAACCTGTTTGCCATCAGCGTGTTCTGGAGCCTGCTGGCCGACATCTTCGACACGTTGCAGGCCAAACGCCTCTATGGCTTCATCGCCGCCGGCGGCACGGCCGGCGCACTCGCGGGACCGTCGCTGAACGCGGCGTTCGTCACGCTCGTCAGCGCGCGCGGGATGCTGATCGTCTCGGCGGGATTTCTTGCGCTGTGCATCGTGGCGATCGTTCGCCTCCGCGCGTGGGCCGGTCGAACCGGCGCCCTCGGCAGCACGCGCGACGAGCCGCCGATCGGCGGCAGCATGTGGGCGGGCATCAGCGACGTCGTGCGCTCGCCTTATCTGCTCGGCATCTGCCTGTTTCTGTTCGGCTATTCGCTTCTGTCCACGCTCCTCTATTTCCAGCAGACCGAGCTCATCCCGGCCGCGACCGGCGACAGCGAGGAGCGCACGCGGCTGCTCGCGTTTCTCGACGTCGGCGTCAACGTGATCGCGCTGTTGCTGCAGCTGTTCGCGTTCGGCGCGATGATCGAGCGACTCGGTACGACATTCACCTTGGCGGTGCTTCCGGCGGTGGCGATCGTGGGATTTGCCGCGCTCGCGCAGGCGCCGGTGCTCTCGACGCTGGTCGTGTTCGGCGTGCTGCGCCGCGCCGGCGAGTACGCGATCAGCAAGCCCGCGCGCGAGACACTGTTCAACGTCCTGCCGCCGGAGCAAAAGTACAAGGCGAAGAACGTCATCGACACGCTCGTCCACCGCACCGGCGACACGGCGTCGAGCTGGATCTTCGCCGGCCTGAAGAGCGCGGGCCTCACGCTCACCGGCATGAGCTGGATCGCCGTGCCGATCGCCGCGATATGGATGGGGGTCGCGGTATTTCTGGGTCGCGCCGCCGATGCGCGCCGCCGTGCGGTACCCGTGGGTGCCGGCGCGCAGGCCGCGCGTTGACGATCTACTTGATCTCGCGCTGCGCCGATCCCGCGTACTGGAGTTGCTGTAGTTGCCGCCGCTCGACGTCGCGCGCGAGGTGCTCGAGATAGCGATCGACAATGCCATGCGACGCCAGCGCCGCGCGCGTGCGCATCAGATAATCGCAGCACGATCCGAACGCGCCGCCCGCCTGCGCGATGATCGCCGCCTGCGCGTCCGTCGACAGCTTGGCGTATTGCACGTGATCGCGCCGGATGACGAACGTGATCGCGGTGAGCGTGCGTTCCGCCGACTGCACGCGGATCCAGCGCGGATCGTAAGCGCCCACGACCATCTCACGCCGCCACAACAGATGCAGCTCGTCCAACGCGAGCGGTGACGGGAGCCGATAAACGACGCCTTGACACGCCCCGCCCGGCTCGAGCGCCAGCACGAGGCCGGGCTGTTCGACGGTACCGCGCGACGCGAGCGAGCGAAGGCAGAAGCTGCGATGGAGTCCATGCGCGGTTCCGGCGCGCGCCTCGGCGATTGGAAAAAGCGGATTCCACAACAGCGATCCGTACGCGAACACCCACCAGCCGGCACCTTTCGGTTTCGCGGCGAGCGTGGCGGTGAGCGATTTGGAAAGCTGCTCGTCGGTGAGCGCGCGATCGTCGGCGACGGCGGCCGTGTAGAGCGCGCGCATCTGCCCTTCTTCGAGATAGCGACGCGAAAGCGTCATGGCGCGAGGTCCGGATCGCGCGCCACTTTCGTGAGCTCGATCTTCGCGCGGCGGCGAAGCGCGCCGGTCGACTTGCCGTGCGCACCGCCTTTCTTGAGCAGCGGCGAGCGCGCGACGGGATTGCGCGGTTTGGGAGGCGCGTGGAGCTTGGCGCGTTTCATTGCGAGTCTTTAACGAAGTACCCCATATTAACGCGCGACCGTACGCGGCTGTTTACCGGTTATCCGAGTCTGACGAACGGCAGCCGCTCCTCGCACCACGAAGCAACAGAAAGCAGGCGCAGGTCGGCGTTCGCCAGCCCGGCAAACTGCATTCCGAGCAGCAATCCCGATTTGTCGTGGCCGATCGGCAAGGTGAGCGCCGGAAAACCGGCAAGCGACCACGGCGTGCAGCAAGACGGATCGCCGGTGGAGTGGAGGCCGGCGGCGCGACAATCGCGTCGTACGGCTGGAGCCACTCGGCAAGCGTCGCAACCGCGCGCTCCCTTTGCTCGAGCGCCGAGCGATACAATACCTCGTCGATCGCGCGACCTTCGTCGAGCGCATTGTTGAATACTACTGATAATCTCGATCGCTCGCGCTGTTGCAGCGGACCGAGATTGCGCGTGCCTTCAATTCGCTGAACACGTTTACGCCGTCGAACGGAATCGCGGGAACGTCGGCTTGAAACCCACCACGTCACAAAACGCCGCCGGCCGGATGATCGACCCGTTGGGCGCGCGTGTCGCGATGATGTCCTTGACGCCAACGCCGATCTCCCGAGCGGCGCATCCGACTCTGCGGCGTCGCACCGCTCGGCTTCGCGACGGACGTGCGTGGGGTCGAGCGCGCTCCACGCGCCGATCGCGCCGTCGGGCGCCGCGATCCGCGCCAGTTGCGCTTCGGCCAATGCCCGCGCGGTGACGCGATGCGACGCGATCGCTGTCGCTGCGAACGACAGCGACCACCGATGCGACGCGGCGTCCATGTTCAGCGCTGGACGCCGGTCGCCTCGACTCGGGCAAGCGGGATCACCCGCGGCGGGTCGCGCTTGGCGTCCGGCAGGAACAGCATTTGCAGATCGTTCAGGAAACGCCGTCCGAGCGGGGTGGGTTTGACGAACGCCGGCTCCGGCTCGAGCAGTCCCTTGCGGGCAGCAATTTCGATTTCGCGCGTGACGAGCGAGAACGGAAAGCCGGTGCGTTCGGCAAACAGTGACGACGGCACGCCCTCGGCCAGCCGCAATGCATTCAACATGAACTCGAATCCGATGTCCGCGCGCGAGACCTCGACCTCGTCT
>CATPAO010000116.1 GCA_955652025.1 Casimicrobiaceae bacterium | reverse complement strand
GACCATGAGCGCCGTCGGGCCGTCCCAAGGCGCGAACTGCTCCCCCTTGTGGGGGCAGCGCAAAAGCGAGAGCCGCGAGCGTGGGGGCTCGATGAGCGACTTTGCGATCGCGCGCGCGTTCGACGCCGATGGCGCCGCGGTGCTGCGACCGAGCGCGCCGCGGGTAGCGGCGCGCCGCGTGCTGCCGGGCTTCGGCCTGTCGCTCGGCTACACGCTGCTCTACCTCGGTCTGATCGTGCTCGTGCCGATATCCGCCGCGTTCCTCAAGGTGACCGGATTGACATGGCCGGCGTTCGTCGACGTCGTGACGGCGCCGCGCGTGATGGCGAGCTACCGACTCACGTTCGGGGCATCGTTCCTGGCGGCGCTCATCAACGCCGCGTGTGGGCTTCTCGTCGCGTGGGTGCTCGTCCGTTATCGATTCCCGGGCCAGCGCCTCGCCGACGCGCTCGTCGATCTGCCGTTTGCATTGCCGACGGCCGTGGCGGGTATCGCGTTGACGGGACTATTTGCGCCGAACGGGTGGATCGGCGCGCTGCTCGTGCCGCTCGGGATCAACGTCGCGTTCACACCGCTCGGCGTTCTCGTCGCTCTGACGTTCATCGGGCTGCCGTTCGTGGTCCGGACCGTCCAGCCGGTGCTGCAGACGCTGCCACCTGAGCTCGAGGAGGCCGCCGCCACGCTCGGCGCGTCGCCGGGTGCGGCGTTTTGCCGCGTGGTGCTGCCGGTCGCGATGCCTGCGTTGCTCACGGGCTTCACGCTGGCGTTCGCGCGCGCGATCGGCGAATACGGATCGGTCATCTTCATCGCCGGCAACATGCCGATGATCTCCGAGATCACGCCGCTCATCATCATCACCAAGCTCGAGCAATTCGACCATCTCGGCGCGACCGCGGTCGCGGTCGTGATGCTCGTCGTGTCGTTCGCACTGCTCCTCACGGTCAATGCGCTGCAGGCGTGGATGCGGCGCCGCCAGGGCGCGGCCGCGTAACCACATCATCATCATGTCGACACTCGCGCGAATCGCCATGCCCGGCACCGAATCGCCCTTCGTGCGGCGCGCGCTCATCGCCGGCGCGCTTGCGTTTCTCACCGTATTTCTGTTCCTGCCACTCGCCTTTATTTTTTGGTCGGCATTGCGCAGGGGATGGGGCGTCTACATCGCCGCGATCACCGATCCCGACGCCGTATCGGCGATCCGCCTGACGCTGCTTTGCACCGCCATCGCGGTGCCCGCAAATCTCATTTTCGGCGTCGCGGCCGCGTGGGCGATCGCCAAATTCGATTTTCGCGGCAAAAGCGCATTGATCACGCTGATCGACCTGCCCTTTTCGGTATCTCCGGTGATCGCCGGCCTGATCTACGTGCTGGTCTTCGGCCTGCAGGGCTGGTTCGGCCCGTGGCTGCGCGACCACGACCTCAAGGTGATTTTTGCCGTACCCGGCCTCGTGCTCGCGACGGTGTTCGTGACGCTTCCGTTCGTCGCGCGCGAGCTGATTCCGCTGATGCAATCGCAGGGTGCCGAGGAAGAGGAAGCCGCGGTCGTGTTGGGCGCGTCGGGATGGAAAGTGTTCTGGCGCGTGACGCTGCCGAACATCAAGTGGGGCCTCCTCTATGGCGTGATCCTGTGCAACGCGCGCGCAATGGGCGAGTTCGGCGCGGTATCGGTGGTTTCCGGGCACATCCGCGGCGCAACCGACACGTTGCCGCTACACGTCGAGATTCTTTATAACGAATATCAGTTCGCGGCATCGTTCGCCGCGGCATCGCTGTTGGCGTTGCTGGCGCTCGTCACGCTCGCGCTGAAACTCGCGGTCGAGCGTCGGTATCGCATTCGCCGGCCTCTCGCGGGAGCACCGGTGTGAGCATCACGTTGTCGGGCATCACCAAACGCTTCGCATCGTTCGTCGCACTCGACGGCATCGATCTCGAGGTCGAAACGGGCGAGCTGCTTGCGCTGTTGGGTCCATCGGGCTCGGGCAAGACGTCGCTGCTGCGAATCATCGCCGGACTGGAGGCGCCCGACGCGGGCACCGTGGCCTTCCACGGCGCCGACGCGACGAACCGCCACGCGCGCGAGCGGCAGGTCGGATTCGTCTTCCAGCACTATGCGTTGTTCGCGCACATGACGATCTTCGAAAATGTCGCCTTCGGCCTCCGCGTGCGACCGCGCAAGCTGCGGCTTCCGGATGCCGAGATCGAGCACAAGGTGCGCACGCTGCTCGAACTGGTCCAGCTCGATTGGCTCGCCGACCGCCATCCGCACCAACTCTCCGGCGGGCAGCGGCAGAGGATCGCACTGGCGCGCGCGCTGGCGGTGGAACCGCGCGTCCTCTTGCTCGACGAGCCGTTTGGCGCGCTCGACGCACGCGTGCGGAAGGAATTGCGCGAATGGCTGCGGCGGTTGCACGACGAAGTTCATGTCACCAGCGTATTTGTCACGCACGACCAGGACGAGGCGCTCGAAGTCGCCGATCGCGTCGTCGTCATGAATCACGGGCGGATCGAGCAGGTCGGCACTCCCGACGAGATTTACGAGCGTCCGGCGACAAAGTTCGTGCTCGAATTTCTGGGCCACGTCAACCACTTTCCTTCCGCGAACGCCGCGGCACCGGTCTACGCGCGACCGCACGAGATCGCCGTGTCGCGCTCGCCGTCCTCCGGCGCGCTCCCCGCACGCCTCGCGCACAGCGTGACCGTCGGTCCGGTCGCTCGGCTCGAGTTCGCGCTTGCCGGTGGCGAAGAGCGCATCAGGGTCGAGCTGCCGCGCGACGCTTATCACGCGCTCGACCTTCGCACCGGCACAAACGCGTGGCTCACGCCAACCCGGCCGCGGGAGTTCGCGGCCGCGTAGCTCGTCAGGTGCCCGCATCGGCGGGCGCGGTATCATCGGCGCGGGCCGCCATGGCGCCCCGTCCGTCATGCACCTTCCCCTGTTCGACCTTTCGCCGACCGCGCAACGCGCTTGGCTCGCCGAGCGGTTGTCACGCCCGCCGCCTGCGAGCGCGCGCGGGATGAGCGACGGGTTCCGCTTGCCCGGCCGCGAGGGCGCGCCCACGCCGGCCGCCGTGCTGGTTCCGCTGGTGAATCGCGCGGGAGGCCTCAACGTGCTCTTGACCGAGCGTAGCGCCGGCCTTCCCGACCACGCCGGACAGATCAGCTTTCCGGGCGGGCGCGTCGACCCTGACGATCGCGATGCCGCGGCCGCCGCGCTCCGCGAAGCGATGGAAGAGATCGCCCTGCCGGCAGACCGCGTGGCGGTGCTGGGCGAGCTCGCTCCCTACGAAACCGTGACGGGGTATCGGGTGACGCCGGTCGTCGGTTGGGTCGAGCCACCGTTCGCCGTGCGGCCCGACCCCGTCGAGGTCGCCGACATCTTCGAGGTGCCGCTCGCGTTTCTGCTGGATCCCCAGCATCAGCAACGTCACTTCCGCATGCTGGGACCGGTGCGGCGCGACTATTGGGCCATTCCGTACGGCGACCGGTACATCTGGGGCGCGACCGCTGCGATGTTGATGATCCTCGATCGCACGCTTCGCGCCGCCGACTAGCAACGCCATGGCTACCCTGCGCGCCGCCGCGCAACCGCCCACCACAGGTCTCGTCCTGTCCGGCGGCGGGGCGCGCGCCGCGTATCAGGCGGGCGTTCTCCGCGCCATTGCCGCGATCCTCGGCAAACGGCGCCGGAGCCCGTTTCCCGTGATCTGCGGGACGTCGGCAGGCGCCATCAACGCGGCGACCCTGGCGATCCACGCCGACGATTTCCGGCGCGGCGTGGCGCAGCTCGCGCGCTGGTGGCGCACGATCGAGGTCACCGACGTATACCGGGCCGATTTTGCGACGTTGTCGCGTCACGGCATGCGGTTCCTCGCAGCGATGGTGGGCGCCGGCAAGGCGCCGGAGAACGCCGCATCGATGCTCGACAATGCGCCGCTCGCGACGCTGCTCGACAGCGCACTCCTGCTCGACCGCCTCGACGGTCAAATTGCGAGCGGCACACTATCGGCGCTGGCCGTCAACGCGACGAGCTACGCCACCGGCCACGCCGTGACATTCTTTCAAGGCGCGCAACGCCACTCGCCATGGCGGCGGACGCGCCGCCGCGGCGAGCGCTGCCAATTGACGATCGCGCATTTCGTCGCGTCGACCGCCATTCCGTTCATCTTTCCCGCGGTGCGCATCGACGATGATTTCTACATGGACGGGTCGGTGCGGCAGATCGCTCCGCTGTCGCCGGCGCTGCATCTGGGTGCGCGACGGATGATCGTGATCGCGGTCGGCCAATTTGCCGGACAACAGGCGAACGCGATGCCCTCGCCCCCGCCCTATCCGTCGTTCGCGCAGATCGCCGGACATGCGCTGTCGTCGATCTTTCTCGACAATCTCGGCGCCGACCTCGAGCGGTTGATGCAGATGAACCGTCTGGTCGATCTACTGGCACCGCCGCGTCTCGCGAAGAACGGCCTGCGTCTGCGTCACGTCGACGCGCTGGTGCTGGCGCCGTCGATCGACATCGGGTCCCTCGCGCTCTCCTACGCCGATCGACTGCCGGCGGGCGTGCGCACGCTTTTGCGCGGCTTCGGCAGCACGCGCGGCACCGGTGCCAACCTGCTTTCGTATTTGCTGTTCGACCGCGGATTTTGCCGTGCGCTGTTGCGCCAAGGCTACGACGACACGATGGCGCGCACGGATGAGATCGCGGCGTTTCTCGACGAACGGCGGACGAGCTTCGTCCCGCTCTACTGGCCGCAATTCCACTAGGCGCAACGGACTTTCGCGATCGCGTACAATCGCCGCGCGGCGTTGCCGCGGATGAATTCGCGCGATTGACTCTCTTTATGCTGACGCAAACATCGCCCCGCAGCCGACATTTTCGCGGCCTTTCGCTGCACGGCTTTCACCGCGTCGTCTATTTCGAATGGGGCGCGGCGAACAATCCCGACGTCGTGGTATGCGTGCACGGCGTCGGACGGAACGCGCGCGATTTCGACGTCCTCGGCGAAGCGCTCGCGCCGACGCATCGCGTCCTCGCGATCGATATGCCGGGCCGCGGCGAGAGCGATTGGCTCGCCGATCCCAACGATTATGTCCTTCCCGTCTACCTGTCGACGCTGACGGCGCTGATCGCGCGGAGCGGCGCCGAATCGGTCGGCTGGGTCGGCACGTCGATGGGCGGCGTGCTCGGTATCGTCATGGCGGCGCAACCGAAAACGCCGGTCGCGCGATTGGTCGTCAACGACGTCGGGCCGGTGATCGAGCCCGCGGCGCTCGCGCGGATCGCCGACTACTTCGGCAAGGATCCGACATTCGCGACGTTCGCGGAAATCGAAGCGTATCTGCGCCAGATCTCGGCACCGTTCGGCCCGCTCACCGACCCGCAATGGACTTATGTGACACAGACAAACGTCCGGCAACGCGCCGACGGTCACTGGGGCCTCGCGTACGATCCCGGCATCGCCGTGCCGTTCCGCCAGCAACCGCAGCCGCCGTCGCTGTGGAGCGTGTGGGATGCGATCCAATGTCCGACATTGGTGTTGCGCGGCGCGCAGTCGGACCTCCTGTCGAAAGGCACGGCCGATGAGATGGCGGCGCGCGGACCACGGCCGCAGGTGATCGAGTTCGCCGGCGTTGGCCATGCGCCGATGCTGCTCGTACCCGATCAAATCGATCCGGTCGTCGCGTTCCTGCGCGGCAGCGGTGCCGCCGCCTCGTTGGGACCGATCCGATGAAGCTCGCGCTCAATCTTCCTTCGCCGGAGCGATCGGATCGCAAGCCCGAAATACGTCCGGCCAAGGTCGCAACCTGGCTCGAGAGCACGAGCGAGCGCGACACGACGACCGCGGCACGATTGATCGGCGACGCGCTCGCGTCGATCAACCGAACGTCGGTGAGCGACGCGCGACGCTTCGAGCTTAACGCGCAATTTTGGAAGACGGCGCAAACGCTGTGGACTCCGCTGGCACGACACTTCGCCCGCGCGCCACAACCGCTGACCGGCGGAGCGCAGGACGCGGCGCGGGCGGCACTGGTGTTGGCGACCGAGCTCGCGAGCGCGTACAAGCGGCTCCTCCAGCGCGAATCCGACAAGCGGCTGTCGCTGGGCGGGCCGCGCCTCATGGTGGCGCTGGTCCGGCGTGCATTGCAGGCGTCGTCGCGCGTGCTCATCAACAGCTATCTGTCGTACTCGCCGGTTCCCGCGCAGACGTGGCACGACATGCACGCCATCTACTTGTTCGCGCGCTCGCGCGATCTCCATCTCTTGGCGCGCGGCGACGACCCGGCCGATGCCACGCCGGAAGTCATTTATGTGCAGTCGCTGTTGCTCGCGCTCGCGAATCCGTACGGATTTTCGCCCGGCCAGCTCGAGCTCGTGATCCACTATCTGACCGACCACGGCCACCACGCGAAGCTGACCGACGTCGCCCCGGTGCATCGAATGGCCAAGGCGGTGGCGATCGTCCCGGTCGGGCATGACTTCCCGCCGTTTTCCGCCAACAAGGGCGGTTCGACCAACGGCCCGAAACTGTTCCTTCTGACGTTCGACCTCGCGTTTCAGTTGCAGGAACAGCTGCAGGCGATTGAATCCGGAGGTAATCCACCCGACGGCTTTCGTCGCGAGCCGGCCTTGCGCGCGCGCAATATGGCGCTGCTGCGCCGGTTGTTGCGGCAATGGGCGATCCCGCCGGCGCGGCAGTTCAGCCGGCTGCCGTCGCGCGGACGCATCATCGTGTCGGCCGGATTCCTGAACGCGTGGCACGGCAGCCGCTCCGATGACCGCCGCTTGATCGGCGGACATCCCGATCTCTCGCCGCCGACGTCATGCCAGATCCTGAACCAAACGCCGGGCGGTTACGCGCTGCGGCAGGTCGCGACGACGCCGGCGCCCTTGCGGATCGGCGATCTGATCGCCTTGCGCGTCGACGGCAAGCCCGGCATCCAGCTTGCAATCGTGCGCTGGTTCCGCAACACGATGACCGGGAGCGCGCTCGAATTCGGCTGCGAGACCGTGTCGGACGGCCCGCAGGCCGGCACCGCTTCTGCCGAGGATGCACACGAACACTCGCCGACGCCCGTGATGGTGTTGCCCGGCGAGAAGACGAACGGCGCCGACGCATCGCCCGATCAGCTCGTGGTCCCGAGCGGCGCGTTCGGCGTCGAGCATGCGATCGGCCTGTGGCACGAAAAGAGCAAGCGCGTCGCGGTGCTGACCAAGCACGTCGATCAGGGGCCCGACTTCGAGATCTACGAATTCGCCGCCGTCGGTTGACCGCCGTGGGACGAGGAATTAGGGCAGGCCCTAATCGAACGCCGGCCCGACCTCCGGTGCCTTTGCGGTGGCGTTGCCCGCGAGACCTTTCGGCAGCGGGAAGACGATCTTCTCGACCACGCCGTCAACCTCGGTCACGTCGCGCGCGCCCATTCGCCGCAGCGTCTCG
>CATPAO010000115.1 GCA_955652025.1 Casimicrobiaceae bacterium | reverse complement strand
GGCTCTTATCCCCAAGCAGCTGGGGGTGGTTTGAGAACTGATCCTGCAACCCGTCCTCGGGGGGCCGTCCCCCATCTCTCATGCAGCAAGCTGCGTTCAGGTAGTCATACTATTTACCTTCCCGCGCCGTCGTGGCGCACAATCGTCAGCGTATCGCCTGAATTGTCATTCGGATTGGCCGGAAAGTACGGGATCGGATTGCCCATCACGTTGAGTGGCGCCGCATTCAAGCCGCTCCGGTTGACGATGCGGCCGAGGATCTGGCCGGTGACGCCGGTCAGCACGGGCGTCTTAACGTAGTGGTTCGCGAACTTCGGCGCGGCGCAAGGCGCGACATAGGGCGGGATGCAGCTCGCGTTGGCCGGAACAGTGGTTCCACCCGCGTTGTCGCCTTGCCAGCCGCTCAGCAATTGCACGTCGTTGGCCGCGAGCGAATCGGCAGGAAACGCGACGTTGCCGCCGCGGTTCGGAACGTCGTGCCAGATGACGCCGCTCGCCAGGCTCATGTCGGTCGGCTTGCGGATTCGGAAGCTCGCGATGTATTGAGCCTTGCCTGACACGAGCCCGATGTCGGTAATGATCGTGTTGTGCGGATCCTTCGGGTCGAGCTCGCCGAACGCCCGGCCGGTGAGTTCCTCGTATCCCACCGGTACCGGCGTCTGACCGGTGAAACCGTGTCGATGACGATCCGCGTCACGCGCGCATCGGCGAGCGGCACCCAAGGCACCAGCGTCGCGGCGACGGCGGCAAGCGCAACGCCGATCGCGCCGCGCGAAGTCACAGTTCCAATCCGTTGCGAGACCATTTTTCGTTTCCTCCTGGCTTGAAAATCACGGCACGTGTGCCACTTGGTTCCGCCGATGCGACGCGATGCCCGCAGGCTCGGCGACTTGCATTAAATCGATTCAATCATCTCCTGCGTATCGCGTCGCGCGTCCTTGTTCCATCGTTGTGGCAAAGCGGAATGTGTGGGCGTAGGCGAGCCTCGCGGCAAACGACGCCAAAGTACCGCCTCGATCGATGTGCATCGATTCCTCCAACAGCCCAGCCGACGCTTTTGTAATCGGCTTGTCGGGACAACGAAGCCGCATTCGACCGTCGTTCTGTATGCAAATTATTCCCTGTGAGATACCAAGTCAAGAGTCGCTGTATAACGTCAGCGTCACCCGCCGGTGACTGAGCCCCCCGGGCAAGACGGGGAACACACCAACGGCGACGAGCCTCCGCGGACCGGAAACGCAACTCTGTCCGACAAGCCCATCCGGCGGGCTCGGTCAAATCGGTTACCCAAGGAACCCTTCCAATGGAGGCACGATTTGATCGCCGGAAACGCAATTCCGCGCTATCTTGACGCGTTTCGCAAATCCCCATATTCTGTTTTGTATACAGAATAACAACGTCTTGCATGCCGGAATTGCACCGGCGCTGAACTTTCGCCATCATCGAAGGAGGAAGCCATGAATGTCACTCGCCGCCGTCTGGTCGCAGGCGCCGCCGCTGCCGTTCCCCTCGCGCTCGCCGGCACGCATGCGTTCGCCCAGAATCCGACCACGCTCAAGATTTCGCATCAATTTCCCGGCGGGGCGATCGACCAAGGCGACTTCCGCGACCGGCTCGTCCGAAAGTTTGCCGCGGACGTCGAAAAACGCACGAACGGCGGACTCAAGTTCGACATTTACCCGAACTCGTCGCTCGTCAAGGTGAATTCACAGTTCAGCGCACTGCGCCGCGGCGCGCTCGACCTGTCGCTCGTGCCGCTCTCCTACGCGGGCGGCGAGGTTCCGGAGACGAATATCGGGCTCCTACCCGCGCTCGTGCCCTCGTATGAAATCGGCAGCAAATGGAAGACCGGCGAAGTCGGCAAGTTCCTGTCGCAATTCCTGGCCGAGAAGGGCGTCATCGTCGTGACGTGGATCTGGCAGGCGGGCGGCGTCGCGAGCCGTGCGAAGGCGCTCGTCACGCCCGACGACGCGAAGGGCATGAAGGTGCGCGGCGGCAGCCGCGAAATGGACATGATGTTCAAGGACGCCGGCTCGTCGGTGCTGTCGCTGCCGTCGAACGAGATCTACGCGGCGATGCAGACCGGCGCGATGGACTCAGCATTGACGTCGTCGACCAGCCTGATCTCCTTTCGCCTCGAAGAGGTCTCGAAGTTCCTGACAAGCGGCCGTGGAAAATCGTACTGGTTCATGTTCGAGCCGCTGATGATGTCGAAGGATGTCTTCGACAAGCTGCCGAAGGCGCAGCAGGACGCGGTCATGGCGGTCGGCGCCGAGCTCGAGAAATTCGCCGTGGACAGCGCCAAAGCGGACGACGTCGCGGTGGCCAGCGTCTACACGAAGGCCGGGGCGAAGGTGTCGGACCTGGACGACGCGACGCTCGCCAAGTGGCAGGCGCTGGCGAAGCCGGTCTGGAAGGACTACGCCGACAAGAACGAGAACTGCGCGAAACTTCTGGCGTTGGCGCAAAAGCTGCTATGAGCGCAGCGGCGTTGGCCGCAAGCGTGGGGGCTCATTTATGAGCCACGGCATCGACGGCGTCGACGTTCCCGGGGTCCCCGAGCGCGTCGAGGAACGTCACGCCGGCGCGCTGGGAATGCTGGAGCGCATGCTGGCCGGCATCAATAGGGTGACGCTGTTCTTCGGGATGACCGCGCTCGTCGCGGCATCGCTGGTGCTGACGTACAGCGTCTTCTCGCGCTACCTATTCCGGGCGGCGACCGATTGGCAGGACGAGGTCGCCGTGTTTTGCATCGTGGGCGCCGTGTTCCTATGTGGCGCGTGGGTGCAGGCCCAGCGCGGCCACGTCGGCATCGAGGCCGTCGCCAGCATCCTGCCGCCGGCCATCGATCGCTACCGGATGGTGGTCGTCGACGTTCTGACGCTCGCGTTCTGCGCCTTCTTCGCGTGGAAGTCGTGGACGCTCTTCCACGAAGCATGGGTCGACAAGATGACGACGTCGTCGACTTTTTCGCCGCCGCTCACGATTCCCTACGGCTTGATGGGGGCAGGGATGACGTTACTGGTCGTCCAATTGCTGCTTCAGGTCGCCGCGCATTTTGCCGCGAGGAGCGGGACGTCGTGAGCGCCGCCGGGCCGTCCCAAGGCGCGAATTACTCCCCCTTTAGGGGCAGCGCAGCGGCGACACCCGCAAGCGTGGGGGTCCCTTGAGCGTGCTCGCGCTCGGTCTCCTGTTTGGAGTGGTCACGCTCGTCGTGATGTTCTCGGGGATGCCGATCGCCTTTGCGCTGGGTTTCGTCGCGATCCTTTTCATGGCCTTGTTCATGCCCTCGGCGTCGCTCGACACGGTCACGCAGAACGTCTACGAGGAAATGGCGTCGATCACGCTGCTATCGATCCCGCTGTTCATCTTGAAAGGCGCGGCGATCGGCCGCTCCGCTGCGGGCCGCGACCTCTATCTCGCGATGCACGCTTGGATGCAACGCATTCCCGGCGGGCTCGGTATCGCGAACGTATTCACCTGCGCACTGTTCGCCGCGATGGCGGGCTCCTCCCCGGCGACGTGCTCGGCGATCGGCAGTGCCGGCATTCCCGAGATGCGCAAGCGCGGATACTCGCCTGGATTTGCAGCCGGCATCATCGCCGCGGGTGGCACGCTCGGCATCCTGCTACCGCCATCGATCACGATGATCCTCTACGCGGTCGCCGCCGAAGTCTCGCTCGGCCGTCTGTTCCTGGCCGGCATCGGACCGGGATTGCTGCTGGTCGCGCTATTCTCGCTCTATGCGATGTTCCGCTTCCGCAAGGAGTACCGGGCGGCGCACGCCGCGTTCGAGCGCGAAGGCACGCACCACGCGTACCTGGAGCAACATAAGTACACGCTGCACGAGAAGGTCGAGATGCTGCCGCGCGTGTTGCCGTTCGTCATCCTGCTGATCGGCGTGATGGTGGCGCTCTACGGCGGTTACGCGACGCCTTCGGAGACAGCCGGCCTCGGCGCCGTGCTGGCGCTGTTGCTGATCGCGATCGTCTATCACGTGTGGCGGCCGAAGGACGTCAAGCCGATTCTCGCGCAGACGGTCAAGGAATCGACGATGCTGATGTTCATCATCGGCATGTCGCTCTTGTTCTCCTATGTGATGAGCTACCTGCACATCAGCCAATCGGCGGCGCAAGGCATCGTCGCGATGCAGCTGTCCAAATGGCTCCTGCTCGCCGCGATCCTGTTCATGGTCGTGATCCTCGGCTTCTTCCTGCCGCCGGTGTCGATCATCCTGATGACCGCGCCGATCATCCTGCCGCCGCTTAAGGGCGCCGGCTTCGACCTGATCTGGTTCGGCGTGCTGATGACGATCGTGATGGAGATGGGATTGATCCATCCGCCGGTCGGGCTCAACATCTTCGTCATCAAGAACATCGCGCCCGATATTCCGTTGCGCGACGTCATCTGGGGCGTGCTGCCGTTCGTCGGCCTGATGTTCGTCGCGATCGTGCTGATCTGTCTCTTCCCAGGCATCGCCAACGGCTTTCCCGATTGGGTGATGGGCGCGCCCAAGGGCCTCTAACACCATGAACGCGCCGATGGCCGCGCCGCGCGTATGGAACCGGCGCGCACAGGGCCGCATCCGCCGGATGGAGCGCGCCGCCGCGCGGCTGGGCCCGTGCCTGTCTGGCAAGATCGTCGACGCCGATGCGATCGTCGCGCTGCTCGAAGAAGTGATCCTCACCGGCGATCGCGTCTGCCTCGAAGGCGACAACCAGAAGCAGGCCGATTTTCTCGCGCGCGCGCTGACCGAAGTCGATGTCGCACGCGTGCACGACCTCCACATGGTGCAATCGGTGCTCGCGCTGCCTGAACACCTCGACGTATTCGAGCGCGGCATCGCGTCGAGGCTCGACTTCTCGTTTTCGGGCCCGCAAGCAGCGCGGCTCGCCAAGCTCGCCGGCTCCGGGCGGATCGCGATCGGCGCGATCCACACGTACCTCGAGCTTTTCGGCCGCTATTTCATCGACCTGACGCCCGATGTCGCGCTCGTCGCCGCGCAATCGGCCGACCGCGACGGCAATCTCTACACCGGTCCCAACACCGAGGACACGCCGGTCATCGCTGAAGCGACGGCGTTCAAGAGCGGACTCGTCGTCGCGCAGGTGAACGAGATCGTCGAGCGGCTGCCGCGGATCGACATTCCGTCCGACTGGGTCGGCTTCGTCGTCCAGAGCCCGGCGCCGCACTACATCGAGCCGCTGTTCACACGCGATCCGGCAAGGATCTCGGAGATCCAGGTGCTGATGGCGATGATGGCCATCAAGGGCATCTATGCTCCGTACGGCGTCGATCGCCTCAATCACGGCATCGGTTTCGACACCGCGGCGATCGAGCTGTTGCTGCCGACCTACGCCGAGTCGCTCGGCTTGCGCGGGAAGATCTGCCGCCATTGGGCGCTCAATCCGCATCCGACGCTGATTCCGGCGATCGAGGCGGGTTTTGTCGAGTCCGTGCATTCGTTCGGGTCCGAGCTCGGCATGGAAGACTATGTGCGCGCACGGCCCGATGTGTTCTTCACCGGCCCCGACGGATCGATGCGCAGCAACCGCGCGTTCTGCCAGACGGCCGGCCACTACGCCTGCGACATGTTCATCGGCTCGACGCTGCAGATCGACTTGGCCGGCAACAGCTCGACCGCCACGCTCGGTCGCATCGCGGGCTTCGGCGGCGCGCCGAACATGGGCGCGGACGCGCGCGGACGCCGGCATGCGACGCCGGCGTGGCTCGCGGCCGGACGCGAAGCGCAACAAGGTCGTTCCGGCGCGCCGCGCGGACGCAAGCTCGTCGTGCAAATGGTCGAAACGTTTCGCGAGCACATGGAGCCCGCGTTTGTCGAGCGGCTCGATGCGTGGGAGCTCGCGGAGTCGGCGAACATGGCGCTGCCGCCGATCATGATCTACGGCGACGACGTCACGCATATCCTGACCGAGGAAGGGATCGCCAACCTGCGGCTCTGCCGCGACGACGCCGAGATCGAGCAAGCGATCCGCGGCGTCGCCGGTTACACGGCGGTCGGCATGAAGCGCGACCGCCGCGCCGTCGCAAAGCTGCGCCAGCGCGGCGTGATCCGGCGCGCGGAAGACTTGGGCATCGAAAAGCGCGACGCGACGCGCGATCTGCTCGCGGCGCGCTCGATCAAGGATCTGGTGCGCGCCTCCGGCGGGCTCTATCAGCCGCCGAAGCGGTTCCGGAACTGGTGAGGGATGTTGGACCCCCACGCTTGCGGCTTCGCCGCTGCGCTGCCCCCAGAGAAGGCGCAGTTCGCGCCTTGGGGCGGCCCGGCGGCGCGAACGGAGCGCTTCGATGGAACGACTTGAATTTCGATTCGATGGTGGCCGACCGGCGGCGCATGCAGCGCCGGCGCGGATCGTCGGTGTCGTCGCGTCGGGCAATCTCGAGGTCCTGATCGAGCCGACGCCCCAGGACAGCGCGTGCGCAATCGATATCAACACGGCGGCGCATGGCTTCGGCGCCGTGTGGCAGGCTGTGATGCAGGACTTTTTCGATCGTCATCGCCTGGGGGCGATTCGCGTTTCGATCAACGATGCCGGAGCGACGCCGGCCATCGTCGCTCTGCGCCTCGACCAGGCGATCGAGGCGTTCACGCAATCCGCGCGAGGCGCCGATGCGTAGCTATTACGAAGCGACGGCGCGCGAGCGCCTCGCCGGCATCCTCGATGCCGGATCCTTCCGGGAAATTCTGCCGCCGACGGCGCGCACGCTCTCGCCGCATCTGCAGGCGCTCGACTTGCCGGTCGCGTTCGACGATGGCGTCGTGATCGGCGAGGCCACGCTGGATGGCCTTTCCGTGCTCATCGCCGCACAGGAAGGCGGCTTCATGGGCGGTGCGGTCGGCGAAGTGCAAGGCGCGAAAATCGTCGGATTGCTGGAGCGCGCGCGGAGCGGGCACATTGCCGGCGTCGTGCTTCTGCTCGAGTCGGGCGGTGTCCGATTGCAGGAAGCCAACGCCGGATTGATCGCGGTGTCGGAGGTCATCCGCGCGATTTGCGCCGCGCGCGTCGCGGGCACACCCGTCGTCGCGGCGATTGGCGGTCAGTACGGATGCTTCGGTGGCATGGGCATCGCCGCCGCGTGCTGCACGAGCGTCGTCATGTCCGAAGAGGGACGGCTCGGTATTTCCGGACCGGAAGTGATCGAGACGGCGCGTGGCGTCGAGGAGTTCGATTCGCGCGACCGCGCGCTCGTCTGGCGCACCGTCGGCGGGAAACATCGCTTTCTGCTGGCCGACTGCGACCTTCTGGTCGACGATCGACAACATGCGTTTCGCGACGCGCTGGCGCGTGCCGTGCGCGAGGGCCACCGGCTCGACCTCGACGCCGTCTTGCGCGAGCACACGATGCTCGAGCAGCGCCTCGCGCGTTTCGGCACCTACGGTGACGGCGAGGACATCTGGCGCGACTTGGGCTTCGACCAGCCGGAGAATGTTCCGCTGCTCGCAACGGATGCGCTGGTGGCGCTTGGACAACGGCTTCGCGCAGCGTGAGCGAGTAAGGAAGACGATCGACATGCGATGGCAGGAGGTAGCGACCCGCCTGTTTCCCGACGGTCACGACATCGGGGTCGACGGCGATTTGCTGGCCGGCAGCGGACGCTGTGGCGACACCGTGTTCGCGGTCGTCGGCACAACCGATCATGCCGAAATCGGCGTCGAGCTGGCGCTCGCCATGTCGGCGCGCGTACTCGCGACGGTACGCGAGCATCCGGGCCGGCCGCTCCTGTTCCTGGTCGACACACAAGGCCAGCGGCTGCGCCGTCGCGACGAGCTCCTCGGCATCCACCGTTACATGGCGCACCTCGCAAAATGCGTGGAAGTCGCGCGCTCGCGCGGTCATCGCGTGCTCGGACTCGTCTACGACCAGGCACTGTCCGGTGGTTTCCTGGCGAGCGGCATGATGGCCGATCTGTGCGCCGCGCTGCCCGAATCCGAGATCCGGGTCATGAACCTTCCGGCGATGGCGCGCGTCACGCGACTGCCCGAGGAACGCCTGTGCGCGCTCGCGCAGGCGTCGCCAGTGTTCGCGCCCGGCGCGATCAATTACGTGCAAATGGGCGCGATCGACGGGTTGTGGGACGGCGATCTGGCGGCGCACCTCACCCGCGCACTCACGGACGCACCGGCGCAGGACATGCGGCGCGATCTCGGACATTCGCGCGGTGGACGCAACCTCGCCGCGCCGATCGCCACGCGTGCGGCGTCCGAATGATCGCGGCCCGCCTCAGTGACATCGACGCGAATGCCGGATCGCGATGGCCGCGGCATACGTTGATCTGGCCGGTTGCCTCCGAACGCACCAGAATGAGAGCCGAGGCGCGTGATGAACAGATGCGCGAGGCGCTCGACCTGTGGCGCGTGCGTGATTGGCCGCTCGTCGTCCGCCGCAACGACGATCATGCGCCGGCGTGCGGCGGCGTCGCGGCAGGATTGCCGCTGCCGCGGTCGCGCGGCAAGTCGCGACTCGCGTTTCACCTGCCGGGCGCGGGCGTTGCACGGTGGGCGCCGCCACTTGCGCTCGGCGCTGTCGCCCGCGCGTTGCCGCCGGCGCGGCGGCGTCCGCTCGCGGCGCTCGACGCCGCCGCGCGCGACGTACATGTGCGTCTATCGGTGTTCGGCTCGGTCGCGTGGCAGGTGATCACCGGCCTCGACTACTTGCACGACGATTCCGACGTCGACCTGTTGTTCCGGCCCGCCAGCGTAGGCGAAATCGACATCGTCGCGTCGCTCTACGAACGGTGGGAGTGTGATGTGTGTCGCCGCATCGATGGCGAAATTCTGTTTCCGGGCGGCGATGCCGTTGCATGGCGCGAATGGGTTCACGCGGAACGTGGCGCACGCGTACTGGCGAAGAACATCGACCGTGTCGCGCTCGTCGAGCGTTCGACACTGCAGGCGCGTCTCGCTGCCGCAATGGTGGCCTCATGAGCGCCGCCGGGCCGCGCCAAGGCGCGGATTGCTCCCCCTCTCGGGGGCAGCGCAGCGGCGATAGCAGCAAGCGTGGGGGTCCCATGAGCGCCGCCTCGTGCGCGCTAGATCTCGCACCTGAGCCGACTAGTGCGAGCGCGGCGACCATCGCACGAAGCGCCATCGCGAGTTTATGGGCCGAGCTGGCGCTGTTCCCCAAGCCAGGTCTGGTCAGCCTGCGCGATTCGGGCGCGCATGCCGACATGGACGCATCAACCTTCGTCGTGAGCCTCTTCGCGCTATCGCGTTACTTCGCCGACATCGCCGCGGCGGGCGGGCAACGCGCGCCGTTCGCACGATTGCAGGCACTCGGCATCCGCGCCGAGGCCGCGATGCTCGCCGCGACCGATGGCGTCAATACTCATCGTGGCGCCATCTTCACATTGGGCCTTCTATGCGCCGCAGCGGCGCGCGCGCATGCGATCGGTGCCGCGCCGACCGACGGGACATTACGCCGCATTCTAGTGAACGAATGGTGCGCCGCGCTCGCCTCCACGGCGTCGGCGTCGCGATCGCACGGCGCGACGGCGATGGCTCGTTACGGCGCGCCCGGTGCGCGCGGTGAGGCGCTCTACGCGTTCCCGTCGGTGTTCGAGGTTGCGCTACCGGCGCTCCGGGCGGCGATTGTGCGGAGCTGCGATGCGCGACTCGCGCGACTGTCGGCGTTTTTCGCGCTGCTCGCGCACGTCGACGATACCAACGTGCTGCATCGCGCCGGCGCCGCCGGCTTGGCGCTCGTCCAGCGTCGCGCGCGGGAATTCCGCAGCGCGGGCGACGTCCACTCGCGCGACGCGGTACCGCGCGCGCTGTCGATTCATCGAGAATTCGTCGCGCATCGCGTGTCGCCAGGCGGCTCCGCGGACCTGCTGGCCGCGGCGATCTTCGTCGACCGGATCCAGCGCGCCGCTGCCGGATGACATTCGCCGTCTTGTGCCCGGGCCAGGGGGTGCAGCACGCGGCGATGTTCGATCTTGCGTGCCGCGACGCCGAGGGGTTGCAGGTCGTTGAACAAGCGGGCGAGGCATTGGCAGAAGACCCGCGCGCGTGGCTCGCGAAAGGCGAGGCGATCTTCGACAACGCCATCGCGCAGCCGCTGATCTGCATCGCGCAACTCGCGCTCTGGGCGGCGCTGCGCCGCTCATTGCCGCGGCCCGCAGCCGTCGCCGGCTACAGTGTCGGCGAGCTCGCCTGTTACGGCGTGTGCGATGCGCTCGACGCCGGCGCGCTCGCGCAACTCGCGCGCGCACGCGCATTGGCGATGGATCACGCTGCGGCGGATCGGCCGGGCGGGGTCGTGGCGATCCGCGGCCTGTCGCGTCCCGCGCTTATCCGCGACTGCGCCGGCCTGGAAGCATTCATCGCGATCGTGATCGCGGATGAGATGTTCGTTGTCGGCGGCACCGATGCCGCGCTCACGCTCGTGAAAGATCGCTGCGATCGTGCGGGCGCGCAAGTCACGGCGCTTCGGGTCGGCATCGCATCGCATACGCCGCTGCTGGCCGGCGCGGTCGCGCCGTTTCGCGCCGCACTCGAACGGTCGCCGTTGCGCGCACCGTCGCCCGCCGTCGTCGCGGGCATCGACGCGGCGCTCGTCGTCACGCGCGAGCGCGCGATCGCGACGCTGTCGGCTCAGATCGCGTCGACTGTCGAGTGGGCACAGTGTCTCGACACGCTATACGAGCGCGGCTGCCGCGTCTATCTCGAGCTCGGTCCCGGTCGCGCGCTCTGCCGGATGGCGCGCGAGCGTCACGACGACATCGAGGCGCGCTCGGTCGACGAATTTCGCGATGTGGCGGCGATCGTCGCGTGGGTGAAGCGCCAGATCGCCTCGCGCAACTGACGCCTTACAGTTGCATCTCGAGAAGCGCCGACGACAGCGACTTGCCATGCGCGTCCTGCGCGAGCGACGTCGTGACGCCGCCGCTCAGCGAATGCGCGCAGACGAACTGCAGCGCGCCGAGATACGGCAGCTCGAAGCGCCGGATTTCGCCTTGGACGATGCCTTGCATGTGCCGGCGCACCGCGTCCACGGTCACGCGCTCGACCAGGAGTGGATAGTCCTCCGGCCGATAAGCGATGACCGACAGGATCGACGTGTTGCCCTTGTCGCCGGCGCGGCAATGCGCGAGGTCATACAGTTTCGGCATGACCCACCCATTCACGGATGACGACGTCGCTCGCGACGCGCTCGCGGTCGATCAGCGTCGACACAATGCCGATCTGCTCGTGCACGTACTTCCGTGCGCCGCCCCCTCCCGCCGGACCGTTCGTGTAGAGCGCTTCGACTTCGTCGCCGACAATCGCCGCCCGCTCGGCGGTGGCCGCGCGCGCCGCGACGCGCAGACGCACTTCGTACGGCGCCTCGTCAGGCGCGAACGACCGTCCATGCAACGATGTACTGCCGATGAGGTCGACTCTCATTTCGGGAAAAATACCGCCGAGGCGTTCTCGGACAATGTCGGCGGCGAGCCGGCCACGCCCGAGCGCATTCGTTCCCGCATAGCCGATTTCGCCTTCTCCGACATAGCCGGCGAAATAGCCGACGCTGACCTTGAGCTCGCCGGGCCGCGCGCGCCCGGTCGCGCCGCGAACATCGATGCGATCGGGTCCGGTCTCGGCGAGCCGAACCGTCGTGAAATCGGCGATCACGTCGGGTGTCAGGTAGCCGCACGGATCGGTCACTTCGTAGAGCAACTGTTCCTTGGTCGTGGCGAGCGTGATGCGGCCGCCCGTGCCGGCGACCTTGCCGATCGTCGCGTTGCCGTCGCTGTCGACGTCGGCGTACGGAAAGCCCAGTCGCGGCATATCGGGAATGTCCTTCACGCCCGGGTCGGCAAAATAACCGCCGCAAATCTGGCCTGCGCATTCGAGCAGATGGCCGATGCATGTGCCGCGAGCGATCCGATCGAAGTCGTCCTGCGACCATCCGTAGTGGTGCGCGATCGGCGCCACGAACAACGACGGATCGGCGACGCGCCCGGTGATGATGATGTCAGCGCCGGTCGCGAGCGCGGGCAACAGCGCGGCCGTCCCGAGATACGCGTTGGCCGACACCAACGGCGCATACGACGACAGCAGGGCACCGCCTTCCATTGCGCGCGCGTCACCGGGCAGCGCGTCGAGAACGTCGTCGCCGGTGACCACCGCCACCTTGACGGCGATCTCCAGGCGTTTTGCGATCGTCACGATCGCGTCGGCCGCGGCGAGCGGATTCGCGGCTCCCATGTTGCTGACGAGTCGCGTGCGGCACCGATGAAGGATGGGCAACAACTGCTCGATCCGCTGCTCGAGCCGGGGATCGTAGCCGCGCGATGCGTCTTTGCGCCGGCGAAGCTGCGCCAGCGCGATCGTGCGCTCGGCCAGGCATTCGAGCACGAGGTAGTCGAGTTCGCCGCGCTCCGCCAGCAACAGCGAGGCGTCCAGGCGGTCGCCCGAAAATCCCGCTCCGCTTCCGATGCGCAGCCGATCGCCCACGTCCGCTTCCTGTCCGTCAATCGCCTTGCAGATTGTGCACTTCGGGAAAGAACAGGTCCTTCCACGACGCCGGCTTGTTCTTGAGCGAGCCGATCTTGCCCATGAACTCCGCGGTCTTGAACACCTTTTGCGGGGCCAGCGTGTAAGCGTAGTTCGGCGCGCTAATCATCGCATAGATGTCATCGACGCTGTTCTTCGTGTCCTTCGCCTGCTCGAGGTACACCTTCGCCGCCGCCCGCTTGTTCTGGTTGATCGTGTCGATCGCCTCCTTCAGCGCGTCGAAGAACGCCTTGTACGATTTGGGATTGGCTTCCCGATACTTCGACGACGCTCCGATGACGACCGCCGTGGCCGGCCCACCGAGAATGTCGTAGTTGGTGGTCAAGAGCCGCACGCCCGGCACTTTGAGCTCCTGCTCATGAAACGGCGACGACGTGAAGTGCGCGTTGACCCCCGCGGTGTTATTGGTGATGGCGAGAAGGCCGTCGGGGTGCGACAGCGCCACCGTCCATGGATCGAAGCGCGCGTAGTTTGCGTCGCCGAATTCTTTCGCGGCCAGCATCTCGAGCATGATTGCCTGCGTCGACACCTTGATCGACGGCACGACGATCTTGTCCTTGTCGCTGAAGTCGCGCGGCGATTTCACGTTTGGGTTGCGCGTGTTGAGATAAAGAGGATAGGTCGTCATCGCCGATACACCCTTGACGTTCCCCTGCGTCTTGTCCCAAAGGGTGATGAGCGATGGCGCGCCGATGGCGATGAACTGCAACGCGCCGCTGATAACGCCGTCGTTCATCACGCTGGGGCCGGCAACTTTGATCCAGTTGACCTTCACCTCGGGGAGGCCTTCGGCCCTCGCGTGCTTCTCGACCAGCTTGTCGCGCTCCATCACCATGAGCGGCAGGAAGCTGACGCCGTACTGCTGCGCGATGCTGATTTCGTTCGACTCGGCGACGGCGGGCAGCGCGAACACCGCCAACAGCAGGAACGTGAGAATTTTCGTTGGCAACGACATGTCTCCTCCGAGAAACGTTGCTTGATTTGCGCGAGGGTCAATGCTGCATGCCCCAACGCTTGACGGTGCGAGTCTCGATCGCGCGAACGCCCAACCGATCTTGAGCCCGGTCAGAATACTCGGAACGACTGGACCGCCGGCGAGGCGAGACACAGACACCGCCGGCGGCTTGCCTTGGGACGCCTCATTGCGGCAGGAGACCGTTATTGACCACGTCGGCGATTGCCTTGCTCAGTTCCCGGTCGCCGTCGGCCGGCAACAAGTAACGCCGCGAGACGAGGTCGCTCACGACCGCGGCCGCGGCGAACGCGCTGACCGAGGGGTAGCGCTCCTCGAGCGACGGGCGCGGATCGTTGGTCGCCGCGCGCTCGACCTTGGTCTTCGCAAAGGGTACGAAGCCGCCGGTGAAAGCACAGATGCGCCCCTTGTTGAACCCGCTCGTAACGATGTTCCAGCCGAGATAGGTGCCGATCGGTAGCCGGTCCATCAGTGTTTGCAGGCCGCCGATCTCGTTGCCGTCCGCATTCACCTTCGGCACCAGCGTGGGTATCTTC
>CATPAO010000114.1 GCA_955652025.1 Casimicrobiaceae bacterium | reverse complement strand
CGCTAAGTCTACGTTCTTGTGTAACCCGCCTCCTTCTGACTGCGGATGGCGAGCACAAACACCGTATCAAGTTCCGCAACGTATCGATACAGGGCGATATAACCGCGCGCACGGCGCCCGATCACAAGTTCTCTAAGGTCCGCTCGGGCAGGCCGACCGATCAGCGGATTGCGCTCAAGCACGTCGATCGCCTTGATGATATCTTCAATACGTGATGGCGCGTCCGCCCCCTGATGCGCTAAGAGACGTTCCAGGATGCGATCGAGATCGTCCCCGACCTCGGGCGCGAGCTCGATGCGCGACATGACTAGCGCGCAAGCGTTCGCGGCTTCGGTCGAGCAATCTTGTTGCTGGTGATCCGCCGCTCAAGATAGCGACGCATCTCGTTCCACGGCACTGTCTTGCCGGAGGCGACAATCTTAGCGTACCGCCGCTCGGCCGTACTCTGGAACTCGCCCCGGCGCTCTTCCTGTTCGGCCTTCTCGGCTATCGCTTCCAGAATGAAACTGTGCGCGGTGGTTCCAGCCCGTTCCGCTGCGCGAGCGATGCGCTCCTTGAGATCCTGCGGTAGGCGAATGGTGGTTGTCGACATCGCGAAGCCCCCTGTGAAAAATGTACTGTAGCACAATTGTGCTACACCGCCATTCCGGACATCCGGAAGTGTGATGCGCGTCGACTTTGACGCGACGATAGCCGTGCACGTTGGCCCGTCACCGCATTCCAGCGCACTGGCGCGCAATACAGCGAAGCACGTGCGTCCACACGGTTTGCACACGCCGCCTCGCAACTAATTGATGTTGAGCGTGAATCCTACCGATCCATCATCGGCGCGACGCCAGTCGGTGCGCCGAGTTATTCATTCGCTTGAGCCTTTTGCGCTCGGTCGGTCCAATAGCCGGTGGGACAATTGAGATTCGCCATTACATGTCGCTCCGGATCGGCGCCGAAGCGAGAAACTGACACAGCAGCCGGTGGAAATGATGAACGCCGCGCTCGCGCGCCGGTGAGTAGCGGCTGCGCCGATAGAATCGCGATCGCACGCCTTTTTGCACCGCTTGCACGATCGATTCGTCTTCCATTTCCACGCGATCGAGCGCACCGCCGGCGCCGCGGCCCTGCTTGGCGGTATCCCAAACGTAACTGCGAAACAACACGCGCGTGCGGTCGATCGCCTCGGGCTGCACGAGATTGAGCGACAGCCCCCACGGATAGAAATTGAGCATCAGATTGGGAAACACCCACCAGTAGTAGGCGGCCGCACGCCGGCCGTGATCGACCGAATCCTCGGACGGCTCGAACGCGAGCTCGCCGACCTTGGCGAGCGCCCGCTGCACGCTCGAAAAACGGAACAGCTCGTCCGAGTAGCCGCTGTAGTCGACGACCCCGTTCAACGCGGCGTGCACGAACGGAATGTGGAAGCCCTCGAGATAATTCTCGACGTACAGCGCCCAATGCGCGTTCACGCTGTAATCACGGTCCTGTGCCGGCTCGTGCCGGAAGCGCGCGACGGGCATCCAGCCTTGCCGCGCGGCCATGTCGCCGAGAAAACCTTCCAACTTCGCCACTGGATCGACGCAAGCGAAACCATGATCGGCCCAGGTTTCGAACGGCACCGCCGGAAGGTTGTCGTCCGATGACGGGAAATTTTTCGCGTCCTGAAACTCGGGCATGAACGTCATGTGACCGGCGAGGTCGAAGCGCCGCGAGTGATATCCGCAACGGATCTGATTCGAGTTGCAGGACTGCTTCACCAGGATGTTGCCGCGATGGGTGCAGACATTCGAGAGACAGCGCAGCGTGCCTTCACCGTCCCGCGTCAGCAGCAGCGGCTCGTTCAGCAGGCCGGGGAGGAGGTCGCGCGGCGCAAGCGAATCCCGCGCTGCGACATCGCCGAGATCGCCGATCCACTGCCATGTCCGCGCGAAAACGCGCTCGCGCGCCAGCGCAAACGCGGACTCGTCGCGATAGAACGCGCTGTCGAGCGTCTTGGCAACGGTGATATCGGCGTCGACGTTATAGGTCATATTCGGTTGCCGCCTGCCCGCGGGCGCCGTTGGATCCGGCGGGTTTCCCCTTGAATAGGTGTTGACATATCGCTATGATGAAAGTGTAGTGCCGTTTCGGGGATTGTCAGCAGACTCCCCGCTCGAAGACACCTCTCGGCGTCCAAGCTCTGCTCCTGATTGGGTCGTTGGCCCGGATAGGAGTATGCCTTGGACGTTGCCTCTTCTCCGGTCGATCGCGATGCGCGACGCTTCGTGCGCGCGTCGCTTCGGCTCGCCATCGCCTGGTTCGGCTGCATCGCCTATGGAGGAATGGTCATGGCGGATACGATCAATTTCGACAGCGACGCGATCGGCGAAACGCCGTCCGGCTGGATCGCCGGCGTCACCGGCCGCGGGACGCCGCGTTGGACTGTCGAGGCGGACGCGAGCGCGCCGTCGAAACCCAGCGTTTTGAAGCAAAGTGGCCAGGGCGATTTTCCGTGGTGCGTCGTCCGCAACGTGAAACTGGCCGATGGATTCGTGGAAGTGAAGTTCAAGGCGTTATCGGGCCGGGAGGACCAGGCCGGCGGACTCGTGTGGCGCTGGAAGGACGGAGACAACTACTACGTCGCGCGCGCCAACGCTCTGGAGAACAACGTGTCGCTGTATTACACACAGGACGGACGTCGGCACACGATCAAGTACGTCGATGCGCCAGTGGCCAAGAACCAGTGGCACATGCTCCGCGTTGAATTCGCTGGCGAGCGAATTCGCGTCGTACTCGATGGCAAGCGCTATATCGAGTTGGACGACGGGCGGATCGGCGGAGCGGGCGCGGTCGGCGTCTGGACCAAGGCTGACAGCGTGACGGCATTCGATGACTTCACCTTTGGCGCGGCGCCCGTCAAATGAACTCGGCCAGCGTCCGTCGGCTGTTGTGGGTGCGCGGTCTGCGTGCGTTCGGCGACGGCTACGTCAGCCTGCTGCTTCCCGTCTACCTGATTTCGTTGGGATTGTCGCCATTTCAGGTGGGGATCATTGCGACCGGGACGCTGCTGGGCTCGGGAATTTTGACGCTGCTGGTGGGCTTGCATGCCTACCGCTTCCGTTACCGCGCGCTGTTACTCGTTGCCGCTGCGCTGATGACCGCGACGGGATTGGGCTTCGCGGCCATCACGTCATTCTGGCCACTGCTGATCGTCGCCGTTGTTGGCACGCTCAATCCGTCGAGCGGCGACGTCAGCGTCTTTCTTCCGCTCGAGCACTCCGTGTTGGCGCGCGTTGTCGATGACAGACAGCGCACCGCGGTTTTCGCGCGCTACAGTCTGGTCGGCGCGCTCGTGGGTGCGCTCGGCGCACTGGTCTCCGGCCTCCCCGAGATTTTGGCGACCGCGATGCGCGTCAGCGCCCAGACAGCCTATCAATCGATGTTCGTGCTCTATGCCGCGCTCGGCGCGGCCTCCGCGTTGATCTACCGCAAGCTTCCGTCAGGGATCGCGGCGGAGGCGGAAGCGCCCGCGGCGCCGCTCTCCGAATCAAAGCGCATCGTGTACACGCTCGCGGCGTTGTTCAGCCTCGACGCATTCGGCGGCGGCTTCGTCGTGCAATCGCTGCTCGCGTTGTGGCTGTTCGAGAAATATCAGCTGTCGATGGCCGTGGCCGGGAGCATCTTCTTCTGGACCGGCGTGCTTTCGGCATTTTCCTATCTGGTCGCAACCCGCATCGCTCATCGGATCGGTCTCGTCAACACGATGGTGTTCACGCATCTGCCATCCAGCGTTCTCCTGTTGCTCGTGCCGCTCGCGCCGTCGCTCGCGTGGGCCATCGCGCTCTTGCTTGCGCGAAGCGCGCTGTCGCAGATGGACGTACCGACGCGGAGCTCCTACGTGATGGCGGTGGTCGCTCCGAACGAACGCGCGGCGGCGGCGAGCATCACGTCGGTTCCGCGGAGCTTGGCCTCCGCGGTCAGTCCGCTCGTGGCCGGATACTTGTTGGGCTTGTCGACCTTCGGTTGGCCGCTGATCATCGCGGGCAGCGTCAAGATAGCCTACGATCTATTGCTGCTCGCGACTTTCCGGACGGTGCGGCCCCCGGAGGAAGTCGCGCTGCGGCCGTGACAATGGCTCCGTGCCAGAATATTTGCGGAGCGGGCTGTTGCAACACTAAACCATATGGTTTAATATTGCGCCAGCAACCGCGATCGTGCTACCCGCCTCGACACCTCGCTTACGCACCGACGACCGGTTGGACCGCGTTTTTCACGCGCTCGCCGATCGAACGCGGCGCACGCTGCTCGGCCGTCTGACCAGGGGATCCGCCACGATCACCGAATTGGCCGCGCCGTTCGACATGTCGCTGCCGGCCGTGTCCAAGCACATCCGCGTGCTGGAACACGCCGGGCTGGTATTGCGCGCCGTCGATGGCAGAATCCATCGCTGTTCGCTCGAGGCCAAGCCTCTCGACGAAGCCGATCGCTGGCTCGAGCACTACCGCGCGTTATGGGCCCATACGCTCGCCGCACTAGCCCGACATGTCGAGCGCGAAGGCGCGCCACGCCGATGACGCAGGAACCTCCCGCCGACGTTCAGGCCGCCGACGGCTCGACACTCGTGGTACGACGCACGATCCTCGCGCGCGCCGAGCGTCTGTTCGCGGCCTGGACGGAACCGGCGGAGCTGATGCAATGGTGGGGCCCCGACGGCGTGACCTGCACGGCAGCGGAAGTGGACCTGCGCGTCGGCGGCCGTTATCGCATCGCCAACCAGTTTCCCGACGGCACGCTGGTCTGGATCGCCGGCGAATTCGAACGGATCGACCCGCCGCATGAGCTTGTCTATTCTTGGCGCCTCGGGACCGACGACGCCGAGCCCGAGCGCGTCACCGTGCGGTTCGAGCCGCGCGGCGATGCGACCGAGATCATCGTGATCCATGAGCGGATTCCGACGCGGGCGGTGCGCGACAAACATGAAGACGGATGGCGCGGCTGTCTCGACGGCCTCGCCGAATATGTGAACGACGCGCGTGTCGGCCACGGACGCGATTGATGCCAACAACGCAGGAGATCGATATGGCGAACCATCGAGTGGTCTCGCAGGACGAATGGCTCGCGGCCCGCAAAGCGCACCTCGCCAAGGAGAAGGAATTCACGCGGCTGCGCGATCAGCTTTCGCGCGAACGGCGCGCGCTGCCGTGGGTCAAGGTGGACAAGCCGTATACGTTCGACGGCCCGAGCGGCAAGGAAACACTGGCGGAGCTTTTCGCAGGACGGAGCCAGCTCGTCGTCTACCATTTCATGTTCGGTCCCGACTGGCCGGAAGGCTGCCCCTCGTGCTCGTTCTGGGCCGACAACTTCAATGGCATCGTCGTGCATCTCGAGCATCGCGATATCACGATGCTCGCCGTGTCGCGCGCTCCGCTCGACAAGCTCACCACCTACACGCGCCGGATGGGCTGGACGTTCAAATGGGTCTCGTCGTTCGGCAGCGACTTCAACCGCGACTTTCACGTTTCGTTCACGCCGGATGAGATGCAAAAAGCCGCGATGATCTACAACTTTCACGTGCAGAAGTTTCCGAGCGACGAAGCGCCCGGCATCAGTGTGTTCCGCAAAGACACCGACGGGAGCGTTTTCCACACGTATTCGTGCTATGCGCGCGGGCTCGACATGATGAACACTGCGTATCACTACATGGACCTGGCGCCGAAGGGGCGCGATGAAGACGGCCTGCCGCACACGCAGGCGTGGGTCCGCCGCCACGACCGGTACGACGCCTGAGAATTGCAGCCCGCATGCGTGGCTGCTGCTTCGAATTGCAGTTCGAGCTTGTAGCCGACGCCGTAGATGGACTTGACGACCCCACCCTCCTTGCACGCCCGATGCAGCGAGTCGCGGTCGGAGACGATATTCGGACGTTCCGCATATCGACCGACACGCTGGGCAACGGATTCATCGAAGCCATCGCAAACAAACACGCTCACCGCAATCCGCGACGGTCAGCCATCCAACGTGCGCGGCGCGGCGATCCTGGTGCCGGTCCTCGCGAAGGCAGCGCCGCATCGGACGATTCGGCTGGAAAAGCCAGCACGCCGGCCGGCCTGCTGTCGTTCTCGGCCGACGTGTTACGACTGAGCTAAGCCATACGGGCCGCGCGACTCATTTGTTCATCGCGAGAGCCGGTAGCCAGAGCGTCAGCGGCGGCCAGACCGTGATTGCCACGAGCACGATCAGAAGAGGCACCAGCCAGGGCAGGATGGCGCGCGAGATTTGCTCGAATGTAACATCGGCGATGCGCGCCATGACGAAGAGCACCACGCCAATCGGTGGGTGGATCGTACCGAGGATCAGGTTGAAGATCATGATCAGCCCAAACTGAACGGGATCGATGCCGAAGCCGATCGCCGCGGGCACCAGGATCGGAATCAGGATCAACATCGCCGCGAGCGCTTCCATGAAGCAACCCACCGCGAGCAGGACCAGGTTCGAGACCAACAGGAACACCAGCGGTTGGTGGATCGCCGCGACCATCGCCGGCGCGAGGGTCTGCGGGATGCGCGAGATCGACATGCACCAGCCCAGCGCGCCCGCGGCCATCACCAGCACCATCACGATGCCCGTGGTCTCCGCCGTATTGACGAGGATCGCCGGCAGGTCCTTTACCGACAGCGTCCGATAGACGACGAAGCCCAGGAACAACGCGTACAGATCGGCGACCGCGGCCGCTTCGGTCGGCGTGAACAACCCGCTGAACATGCCGCCCAGCAGGATCACCGGCGTCAGCAGCGCCCACACGCTGTCCTTGAACGCGAGCCAGACGTCGCAGAGGCCGCCGAAGGAATGGCGCGGCAACCCCTGGCGCGGTGCGATGATCGCGACCATGACCATGAGCGACAGACCCATCAGCACGCCCGGAACGACGCCGGCGAGAAACAGCCGGCCGATCGACACGTCGGCACTGACGCCGTAGATCACCATCGGCAGGCTCGGCGGGATGATTGGGCCGATGGTCGCGGCGGCCGCACTG
>CATPAO010000113.1 GCA_955652025.1 Casimicrobiaceae bacterium | reverse complement strand
TGCTGTTCAAGGACAGCCAGCCGATTCCCGGCGTGTGACGCCAATCAGCGCCGCGACGCGGGGCGCCACGTCGCGGCGTTCTGATACACCCACTGCACGAGATTATCGAGCGCTGGCGCACCGCGCGCGGCATTAGCGTGGTTGATGATCGCGACCACGGCAAAGCGCCGGCCCTCGGCGTCGATCACATAGCCGGCCAGCGCGCGAACGCCTTCGAGTGAACCGGTCTTCAAGAGCGCCTGACCGGCGACGCTGCCGTTCTGGAAACGGCGCTCTACGGTGCCGTCGGTAGCGGCGACGGCCAACGACGATACGAACTCATCGCGGACGGCGCTCGCATCCGCGGCCAACAGCAGCCGGGCGAGACCGCCGGCGGAGATACGCTCGTGGCGCGAAAGTCCGGACCCGTTTTCGATCACGAGACTCGGCAGCGCGAGATTGCGCGACTTCAACCAGCGCTTGACGGCATGGCTGGCTTTTGCGGGCGTCGCGGGCGGCGGCACAGTCGCCGCGGCCAGCGTCAAGAAAATCTGCCGCGCCATCACATTGTTCGAGAGCTTGTTGACATCGCGAACGATGTCGTAGAGCGGAGGCGATTCGAGCACCGCGAACGGCGGCACGCCGCGCGGCGCGCGCCGCTCCGTAAGGCCGCCGGCGAAACGTCCGCCCGCTTCGCGAAATCCCCAAATAAAGAATCCGTGCAGGTAGTGCGGATGGTCGAGCAGCGACACCCACCATTCGTGCTCGCCGCAGCTCGCCGGATAGCGGCCCGCAAAAACAACGCTCGCTTTGTCGCCTGCGTCGACGAAATCGGCGCCGACGGCACTCCGCCAGTCGCCGCAGTCGCTCGTCGCGAGCACCGGCGCCGGTCCAACGGCGACTTCGGGAAGCGTCGGCTCGCTGCTCACGGTGACGGCACCGGCCGTCACGTCCGGCGCGAACACGAGGCGCACCGACTTGAAATTGACGAGCAACGCATCGGGGCCGACGTTGTAGGGCTTCAACGGCTCGTTGTCGAACAGCGCCGGATCGTGCGGCGGTACTGCGAAGTAGCTGCGATCGAGCGCCAAGTCGCCGTCGATCGCGTCGAGCCCGCCGGCGCGCAACGTCGCCATGAAGGCCTGCCATTGCTCGACGGTGATCTTCGGATCGCCGTATCCCTTGAGAATCAGGTCGCCGGCGAGCACGCCGTTCACGAGCGGACCGCCGAGATAGGCTTCGGTCTTCCAGCGGTAATCGCGGCCGAGGATCTCGAGCGCCGCGAACGTCGTGACGAGCTTCATCACCGAGGCCGGGCTCATCAGGCGGTCGGCGTCGTGGGCGAACAGCGGGCGCGGCTTGCCGACTTCCTGCACGACGATCGCGACCCGGTTCAACGGAATGCCGTAGTCGAGAAATGCGCGGCCGACCGCGCGCGGCAATTCGGCGCGCGCGACCATCGCGCCGGCGAGCAATAGCACTGCGACCGCGAGGCGATGGCGGCGCGCGTTCATTCGATGTCGAGAATATCGCAGGTGCGCTCGACCATCAGCGCGAATTCGGCGTCGGTGACGATGTAGGGCGGCATGAAGTACACGGTGCGGCCGATCGGCCGCAGCAGCATTTCGCGGGCGAGCGCCGCATCGAAAAAACGGCGGGTGAAATCGGGCCGCTCCGTCGCGACCTCGAATGCGAAGATCATGCCGCGGCTGCGGAAATCGCGCACGTTCGGATGCCTCGCGAGCGAGGCGGCGGCAAGAAGCCAGCATTCCGATTTGGCGTGGTTGACCGCGATGACGTCGTCGTCGACGAAAATGTCGAGCACCGCGAGCGCCGCGCGGCAGGCCAACGCGTTGCCGGTGTACGAATGCGAATGAAGGAAACCGCGCGCGACATCGTCCGCGTAGAACGCCGCATACACAGCGTCGGTGGACAGCACGCAGGAGAGCGGCAAATAGCCGCCGGAGATACCCTTCGACAAGCAGAGGAAATCGGGCGTGACATCGGCCTGCTCGCAGGCGAACATCGTGCCCGTGCGACCGAAGCCGGTCATGATCTCATCGGCGATCAAATGGACGTCGTAGCGGCGGCAAAGCTCGCGTGCGCGGGCGAGGTAGTGCGGGTCGTACATCACCATGCCCGACGCGCCCTGGACCAGCGGCTCGACGATCAGCGCGGCGGTCGTCGCGTGATGCAGGGCAAGATGCGCCTCGAGCTCGTTGGCCGCGTCCTCCGCCACGTCGCGCGGCGTCCGGCCGTCGCGCGCCTGCCGGGTATCGGGACAAGGCACGGTCGCGTGGCGGACGATCAGCGGCGCATAGGTGTCGCGATAAAGTGGCACGTCGGTCACGCCGAGCGCGCCCAGCGTCTCGCCGTGATAGCCGCCGGCGAGGCTCACGTAGCGGCGCTTTTCCGGACGACCGTGATTGCTCCAAAAGTGGAAGCTCATCTTGAGCGCGATTTCGGTCGCCGACGCGCCGTCGGATCCGTAGAACGCATGTCCGAGTCCGGGCGGCGCCAGCGCGGCGAGGCGCTCCGAAAGCTCCACAACTGGCTGATGCGTAAAGCCGGCGAGCATCGCATGTTCGAGGCTCGCGAGCTGGGCGCTCACTGCGGCGTTGATCCGCGCGTTCGCGTGCCCGAACAAGTTCACCCACCACGAGCCGATCGCGTCGAGATAGCGACGGCCGTCGAAATCGTACAGCCACGCGCCGTCGCCCCGCGCGATGGGCACGAGCGGCAATGTCTCGTGCACTTTCATTTGCGTGCACGGATGCCACACCGCCGCGCGGCTTCGCGCGAGCCATTCGGCGTTGCCTGGTGCCATCGCTCCGTTCACGGTCGGCCAACGAAGAGGTACCAGCTCGAATGGGCGCGATTCGTATGCCCGTGGACTTCGTCGCCGGTCACCATGTCCGTCGCCACCGCCCGCAACGGCGTCGGCAGGAGGTCGAAGCTCCCAACGCCGTCGGCGCCGCGAGTGAGCTCATGCAGGTAAAGCTCGAGGTTCGCGCCGGCGATGGCTCCCTTCGACAGGCGAACCGCGCCCTCGCCGAATCCCAGCTCGAGCGGAATCGGATAGCCCACGTCCTCGTCCTTGCGCCGCGTGTCGAGATCGCGCCGTGGCGGGCTGTCCGAGAACATCGTGCCCCAGTCCTGCTCCGCCAGGCGGCGCTCCATTTCGCTCGCCGACATGCCGGTCGCGGAAAGTCCGCCGACGATCGCGCCCATGCGGGTCGCCGCAATGTAATCGACGGGCACGCGCAGTTCTTCCAGCACTTTGAGCACGCCGATATGCGCGAGGCCGCGTGCGCCGCCGCCGGACAGCACGAGTCCGATCTTCGGCCGCGTTACGGTAGTCTGCGCGGGTGTTTGCGCCATAGCCGGCATAATCGTCGCGGCGAGCACGAGCAGGATTGCGAGCGCGACACTTGCACCGGCGGGAACAATGCGCCGCCGCGAATTGTTCACGGTTCTGAACGTGACGCGGCGCGGCGCGATCGCGCGAGACGGCGTGGGCGAGGCGCAAAGCCGCGATATCTTCAACCTAAGGATGGCCGATTATACCGGCGATGGCGAGCGTTCGAACTTCTGTCATCCGTGCGCGAATCGATTCCCGCGCGCATCGAGCGGCGCTACCGCTTTGCGCCGTGCTCGCATGGGCGACGATCGCCGCGGCCGAGCCGGCGGCCTATCGTGTCGACTCTGAGGCGACGCAAGTCGAATATGTCGCCACCGCGCTCGGCATCATCAAGCAACCCGGCCGCTTCGCCCGCATGCGCGGCGAGATCGTTTTGGACGCGGAAGCGTCGCGCGGACGCGTCGACTTCGAGATCGACGCGCGGTCGGTCGACAGCGGATTCGGCATGCGCGACGATTTTGTGCAGGATGAGCCGATGCTCGATGCGGCGCGTCATCCGACGATCCGGTTCCGATCGTCGCATCTTTTTTACGTGGAAGGCCGTCTCGTGAAGGTGGGAGGTACATTGACGATGCGCGGCGTGACGCAGCCGGTCGAGCTGACGGTTACGCGTTTCGTCTGCCGGCCCGACACCGGCGACGGCGGCGAGATATGCGATGCCGCCGCGGAAGCCTCGCTTCGCCGGTCTGCGTTCGGGATGGACAGCCTCGCGCCGCTGATCAGCGACGAAGTCCGGCTCGATTTTGTCATCGTCGCGCGGCGCGTGCTGCCGGCCGATGCGCGGCGTTGACTAGGTTAGCGCGAATCGAGCCTGCATCCGCTGGACCGCAAAGATCAGTTCGCGCGTGATGCCCGGCTCGCGCACCGAATGTCCGGCGTCCGGGACGACGACGTACTCGGCCTCGGGCCATGCGCGCGCCAGAGTGTCGGCGGTGACCGGCGGACAGATCACGTCGTAGCGGCCCTGCACGATGGTGCACGGCAGGTGGCGGATGCGCGACACGCGCGCCAGCAGGTCGCCGCGGCCCACGAAGCCTTCGTGCAGGAAATAGTGCGCTTCGATCCGGGCGATGGCGAGCGCCGCCGCGTTGTCTTCGTGACGGGCGATACCGTCGCCGCGAGGCAAGAGCGCGGAGCACGCGCTTTCGTAACGGTCCCAGGCTCGCGCCGCCGGCAAGTGAACGGCAGAGTCCGGATCGGTGAGGCGCCGATGGTAACTTTGCAGCAGACTGCCCCGCTCGGACGATGGAAGAAATTCGGCGAACGCCCGCCACGCTTCGGGAAACACATAACGCATGCCGAGCATGAACCAATCGACTTCCTCGCGCGACGCCAGAAAGACACCACGGAGCACCAGGCCCAGCACGCGATCGGGATGCGCCTCGGCGTAGGCGAGCGCCAACGTCGAGCCCCACGAGCCGCCGAACAGCAGCCAGCGCTCGACTCCGAGATGGCGGCGCAGCCGCTCCAGGTCTGCCACCAAATGCGATGTTGTGTTGTCGACCAGATTCGCGACCGGCGTCGAGCGTCCCGCGCCGCGCTGGTCGTAGAGCACGATGCGCCAGAACGCGGGATCGTAGAAGCGGCGATGGTGCGGCAGGCTGCCGCCGCCGGGCCCGCCGTGGAGGAACACCAGCGGAACGCCGTCGTCGCGTCCGCAGGTCTCCCAATGCATCGTGTGGCGAGCGTCGAGCGCGAGCATCCCCGTCCTGCCGGGCTCGCACGCGGGAAACAGCAGCGCGTCCGCGGACTGCGGTCGGGTGGCGTCGGTCACGATGCGGCAAGCAAATGCACGTCGAGGCTGCCGAGCGCGCCGAACGTGATCGTGAGCGGCACATCGAGCGGAACGTCGATGGCGCCCGCGTACGATCCGGTCGTGACGATCTGGCCGCGCTGCAACGTCGCGCCATGGCGACCGAGGAAGTTGACGAGCCACACGAGCGGCCGGACTGGATCGCCGTCGGGGTGACGACCGTCGAACGTCGCGATGACACCGTGCGGGCCGGTGACCATCAGCGGAATGTCGGATAACCGTTGCGACCGTCCATCCGCGACCGCCGGACCTTTGAACAAGCCCTGGTTGTTCGCGCAATCGGCCAGCATCTCGAAGGGTGTCACATCGGCGGGCGCGGCGTAGCGATTGCCGAGAAACTCGAGCACGAGGCGCGTTTCCGTGATCGCCGCGCGGACCTCGTCTTCAGCATAGGGCGCCGCGCGCGGTGGAAAATCGCGTCCAAGGACGAATGCGATCTCGGGCTCGACCGGCGCCGCGTTTCCGCGCACGCGCAACGCGCACGGGGACGTGGTACGGATGGACGCCGCAAACAGCGGTGCGACGATCACCCGCCCGGCGGTCGGCAACGCGCACTTCCAGCCGCCGACAGGATCGCCGATCAACGCGACGACGCGACACTGCAACGCGAACGCGGCTTCGGCATCCACGGGGCGCGCGTCCAACGGTAACGGCGGACCCAGCCGGCCGTCGCGCCGCCGAGACGCCAAATCGCGGGCGGCCGTTTCGTGTGCGTTCATTGCGATGCGTTTCGGCATTGCGAGAGCGGCTCTCGCGTGCGCGGAAGGGTCGAGTATGCTCGCAGGCATCCGCGGCGCGATTCGATGGCGATCATACGTGCGCGTGATGAGCGGAGCAATCGGACGTCAGCGACGCAGCACTCCAGGAGGTGACGATGAAGGAACGCATGACGGCGGAGGACAGTCTGCCCGCCGACGCCGAGCGCGCGCTTATGGTCGGCCGCGTCTTCGATCCCTCGGTCGGCGGGCCGACGCTCGTGCGGGTCGAACGAAACGCCGTCTTCGATTTGTCGCCGATCGCGCCCACCGCCAGTCAAATGCTGGAGCTGCCCGACGCCGCGCGAGCGATTGCCGCGGCGCGCGGACTGCGAAGGCTTGGATCGACGGCCGACATCCTCGCGAACTCGGTCTCCGACGGACGCGACCTTGCCCGGCCGTGGTTTCTCGCGCCTTGCGACTTGCAGGCGTTGAAGGCGTCCGGCGTCACCTTCGTCGCCAGCATGCTGGAGCGTGTCATCGAGGAACAGGCGCGCGGCGATCCGGCGAAAGCCGACGCGGTGCGGAGTTCGATCGTCGCGGTGATCGGTGACAATCTTCGCGCCGTGCGTCCCGGATCGCCGGAAGCGGCGCGGCTCAAGGACCTGCTGGTCGACGCGGGCGCTTGGTCGCAATACCTGGAAGTCGGCATCGGACCCGACGCCGAAATCTTCACCAAGTCGCAACCCATGTCGGCGGTCGGAACAGGCGCCGACATCGGCATCCATCCGGAGTCGCAGTGGAACAACCCGGAGCCGGAGGTGGTGCTCGCGGTCAACAGTCGCGGCGAAACGGTGGGCGCGACGCTCGGCAACGATGTCAACCTGCGCGATTTCGAAGGTCGCAGCGCGCTGTTGCTCGGCAAGGCGAAGGACAACAACGCGTCGTGCGCGATCGGGCCGTTCATCCGCCTGTTCGATGGCATCTTCACGATCGACGACGTGCGGCGCGCGCATCTCGCGATGCGGGTCGAGGGGCCCGATGGGTTCGCGCTCGACGGCGCGAGCTCGATCGCCGAAATCAGCCGCGACCCGCTCGATCTCGTCGGCCAGGCGATCGGCGCCAATCATCAGTACCCCGACGGGGTCATGCTCTTTCTCGGCACGATGTTCGCGCCGACGAAGGATCGCCACGGACCGGGCCAGGGCTTTACGCACGTCGTCGGCGACATCGTGACCGTGGCCACGCCGATGCTCGGCGCGCTCGTCAACCGTGTCGACACGACCGATCGGATCGCGCCGTGGACGTTCGGCGCGGCGGCGCTGATGATGAATCTCGCAAAACGCGGGTTGCTATAGCGATGCCGACTGAATGGCATTCAGGCTGGTTAAGCGTCGTGCTTGCTTTTGGCGCGCGACGCTTCAACCGGCGGTTGGGCACTAACGCTTCCCTTTGAACGGAACAATCTTCTGTTTCTGCTCGCTCAGCCCCTTGATGCCGAGTGTCACGACGTCACCGGCTTTGAGCCACTTCGGCTCGGGCTTCATACCCATCGCGACTCCGGGCGGCGTGCCGGTGGTGATCACGTCGCCCGGCAAGAGCGTCATGTATTTCGATACGTCGGCGATCAAGTCGGCGACGCCGAAAATCATCGTCCGTGTGTTGCCGGTCTGCCTGCGCTCGCCGTTGACGTCGAGCCACATGTCGAGGCTCTGCGGATCCTTGATCTCGTCCGTGGTGACGAGCCAGGGCCCCAGCGGTCCGAACGTGTCGCAGCCCTTGCCCTTGCTCCATTGCGACGCGCTTTTCTTCATCTGGAAATCGCGCTCCGACACATCGTTGATGACGCAATAACCTGCGACGTAACGCATTGCGTCTTTCTTGTCGACGTAACGCGCGGTGCGGCCGACGACGACGCCGAGCTCGACTTCCCAATCGAGTTTGGTCGAATCGCGCGGCACCATCACATTGTCGTTCGCGCCGACGATGCATGTCGGGGACTTGAAGAACACGACCGGATACTCGGGGATCGGGTTGCCGCTCTCCTTTGCGTGGTCAACGAAATTCAATCCGATCGCGACGAATTTCGACGGTGTCGCGACGCACGCGCCGAGCCGCGGCTTGCCCTTCACCAGCGGCAGTTTTTTCGGGTCGAGCTTCCTGAGTTTTGCGAGCTCCGCCGGCGCGAGCGACCCGCCGTCGATGTCCTTCACCTTGCGCGAGAGGTCGCGGAGCTTGCCGTCGGCGTCGATGAGTCCCGGCTTTTCGCGGCCGGCAGGGCCGTAGCGTACGAGTTTCATTTCAGTTCTCCTTGGCAAAAATCTCGAATGAATCTCTATATCGTCATGCCACCGTCGCAGGAATAGATGTTGCCGGTCACGAACGCCGCTTCGTCGGACGCGAGGAACACGACGATCGGCGCGATCTCTTCGGCCTTGGCGAGACGTCCCATCGGTTGACGCGCGATGAACATTTTTCGCGCCTCGACCGGATCGGGGAACGCGTTGATGCGATCCTGCAACGACGGCGTGTCGACGGTGCCGGGCGCGATGCCGTTGCAGCGGATACCCATTTGCACGAAGTCCGCTGCGATCGCCTTGGTGAGGCCGACGACCGCCGCCTTGCTCGCGCCGTACGCGAACCGATTGGGAATGCCCTTGATCGATCCGGCGACCGACGCCATGTTGATGATGCTCGCGCCCTTCCCGGACTGCTGATGCCGCGCCAGCATCTGCGGCAGTGCGCACTTGATCGTCACGTACATCGCGCGAACATTCAGGTTGAAGCTGAAGTCCCAGTCCTTGGGCGCGCAATCGAGGATCGTTCCGTGATGGACGAATCCGGCGCAGTTGAACAACACGTCGAGCGGCGGCAGGTCATTCAGCGTTTTCTCGATCGCTGCATCGTCGAGCACATCGAGCGCACGCGTCGTCACGTTCGCGATGCCGTGGAGGCTGTCGAGCAACGCGGGCTTCACATCGGTCGCGCAGACTTGGGCGCCTTCGCGTGCCATCGCGATCGCCGTCGCGTGCCCGATCCCTTGGCCGGCCGCGGTGATGAGGGCGGTCTTGCCCGCGAGGCGTCCGCTCATTTCAGTGGCTCCTCTTGCGATGACAGGGTGGGCATGCGTGCGTAGTTCATTGGACCCCCACGCTTGCGGCTATCGCCGCTGCGCTGCCCCCAGAGGGGGGCACCCGCGCCTTGGCCCGGCGGCGCTCACATCCGGTGCCGAAGGAACGGGGCGGTCATTTGAACGGAGTCGAATTCTACGCGGATCGCCGCCGCTCGCGCCATGGCAACGCCATGCGGCGCCGCTCAGTCGCGATGCCAGACCGTTGCCGCGGTCCGGATCGGTGCGGGCACGCGATAGAGCGGCAGGTAGGCAAGCGTGCCGGCCGTGAGCTTGGGCAACGTCAGGATGCGATTGGCGGCGTAGCTGCTTTGGGTCTCCGGCTCCAGCGCCGCCGCGATCACGTTGGCGAGCGGCTGATCGAGCGGCACGTAGTAGTCGCCCGCCTTCGCGGTGACGCGCGCCGGTTCGGCGGTCGTCGCGATTTGAACGACGTTCGACGCGCTGTCCTCGTCGTTGCGCCGCACGTCTTCCTTTTTCGATTCCTCGGCACGCGTGACCCGATAGCGCTCGACGTCGATGGCCGTGTCGGCCGAGATCCGCAACACGATCGCGCCCAGGTTCGACAATCGCGTCGCGGCCTCGATCTCGCCCGCCGGCAACAGGTAGCCGAACGGCCGCGCGCGCTTCTGCCGTACCTGGATTGCGAGCGCATTTCGCCATTCGACCTCGACACTCATGTCCGCCCCGGTTGCCGGATCGACGAGATCGAGCGTGTGACGAGTTGGGGTCGCGGCGCCCGAAACGATCAAGTCGCCGGTGCCCGCTGCCGCCGCGATTTCGCGTCGCAGATTCCGGCCTAGCGCGAGCAGCGCATCGGCATTGGCCGCCGTCGAATCGAGCATCGAGCGCATCGCGGTCAAGTGCGTGTAGACGCGGCGCCTGTAGTGGGCGCGGCCGATCCCGACGCCGCGCGTTTCGATCAGGAAGCTGACCGCGTTGCGCAGGCCAGCGATGTTGCGCCCGGTATCGGGCACGACGCCGCCCATCGACACGACCTTGTCGCTCATGTTGTAGCTGGACGCGTAATACCACGATTGCGACAGGCCCGCGTCGGTCAGCGCCTGCACGAGCGGTCGCCGGAACATCATCTCGGCGGTCCCGGTCAGTGCCGGCGGGAGGTTCGAGACCGTCGCAAACTGGATCAGCGCGTCGTGGCGCTGCAGCCCACCGAACTTCTCGAACCAGCGAACCTTGACGCCGAATTCGTGGCAGTCGAGCACGACGTCGGGTTGATATTCGGCGAACACGCGTCCGAGAGCGCGGCCCTCCGGCGTGCTTTCGAGCAGGTGATCGCGGTTCACGTCCATGCCGTTGGCGGTGGCACGAACGAAATGGAATGCGCCGTCGGGATTCGCGCGCGGGACGATCAGCACGTTGACACGGTCGAGTCGTTTCGCGCCGTCCCCGCCTGCGAGCTCCGCGGCCAGCGCAAGCGCCGCCTCGCCGCCGGCCGGCTCGTTGCCATGCTGCTGCCCGATGATCAAGACGGTCGCCTTTCCATTCTTGAGCAGGTCGCCGCCGCCGGCTGTCGACGGACGCGCGAAGACGAGCAGCGGAATCGCCCGGTTTTCCTGCGAACGGCCGACGATGCGCACGCGCAGGTCGCGGGCGCGGCCGGCAAGCTCGTCGATGAAAGCCATCAACTCGTCCTGACCGGTGAAATCGTCGCGGCCGGGCTTGAATGCGGGTGTGCTGATGTCGACCGAGGGGTCGGGATAGCGCGCTGCAACCGCGGGCGACTCGACGTATTCCTTCGACGGATCGAATTGCGCGTGCGCGGGCCGTGCGGCGCAAACGAGCGAAAGAACGAGGACAGTGGCAAGGAGGTCGTGCGAGACGAGCATGAGCCATGCGGGTTCGGCAATAGACAATTCGATGATACGCGGGCGGCTGGGTCGATCGCCCCGGCGCAGCGGGGGATCCCGGACGGGGATATGGCGTGATGTGGACG
>CATPAO010000112.1 GCA_955652025.1 Casimicrobiaceae bacterium | reverse complement strand
GTGTTGAGCTCTGTAGTTTCGATTGTCATCGGGGGCGCTTATTCAGGTCGCGGAGCATATGAGTAGCCTCGCGTAGCCACCGGCGGGTGGCGGCGACCTCCGCGGTGTATCGGCCGTGCTTGTAGTTGCCGTTCCTTTCTCCTTTCGGGGCGCCACTGAGAGCGAGCACGCCGTCCCCGCCCGGATTGGGGATGCGGTTTGGGCCGAATGGGCATATTCTCGACTGGCGTCGCATCGGGGTGCACTCGGCTGGACGCTACGGCCATGAAGCCCCTGTTAGACGCCTCGGTGCGCGCAAGAGCGCGACCGAGCACGCGCGATTCCGTCGCACAACAATAAACAGGAGGAAACATGGCACGCATAACACGGCGTACAATTCTGAAGCTGTCCGGAGCCGGTGCCGTCGCAGCGAGAACCGGCGGCCTCGCTGCCATTCTGGCCACCGGACGAGCGCCCGCCTTTGCGCAGGCCAAGACCGTGCATTGGCTGCGCTGGGCCGATTTCGTGCCAGCCTCCGACCAGCTGCTCAAGGGCCAGATCACGGAAGAATGCCAAAAGGCGACCGGTATCAAGCTCGAGGTCGAGACCATCAACGCCAACGACATCCAGGCGCGCATTACTTCGTCGATCCAGTCCGGCGCCGGCCCCGATATCTTCATGACCCTCAACAACTGGCCGCAACTCTATGCTCAGAGTTGCGCCGATGTTGGCGACATCGCCGACGAACTCGGCAAGGCGCAGGGGGGCTTTTACGACATCTGCAAGGTTGTCTCGACGGTCGATGGCAAGTGGATCGGGGTGCCATGGTGCGTCGGCGGTACACTCGTCGCCTACCGCAAGTCATGGCTGGCCGAGGTCGGGTTCGACGGTAAGTTCCCAGCCACGTGGGATGAATTTCGTACCGCGGGCCAAAAGCTGAAAAAAGCGGGCCGACCCTATGGCCAAACTGCTGGGCACACGTTCGGCGACGCGCCTGGATGGTGGTATCCGTACCTGTGGTCGTGGGGTGGCAAGGAGGTCGAGGCCGACGGCAAGACAGTCGTGCTCGACAGCAAGGAGACGCTCGAATCGGTCAAGTTCGCCGTGCCGCTCTGGAAGGAGACGATGGACGAGGGCGGGCTTGCCTGGGACGACACGAACAACAACCGCGCCTTCCTGTCAGGCACTATCAGCGCCACCAACAACGGCGCGTCGATCTACCTGGAGGCCAAGAAAAAACCGGACACCTACAAGACCGAGCAGGGAACCCCAATGAAGGACGATATCCTTCATGCCAGCATTCCCGCCGGCCCCGGAGGTCAGTTCAATCTACCCGGGCCGTTCACCAACCTTCTGATGAAATACTCAAAGAATCAAGCGGCGGCGAAGCAATTCCTACGGTGGATCTCATCGAAGGAAATCTTCGACAAGTGGTTCGTCTCACAGCAGGGCTACACCGCCGGCCCCACCAAGGTTTGGGAAAATCATCACGTGTGGAGCGTCGATCCGGTCCTCGCACCGTTCAAGCAGATTCCAGTCACGGGACGGTTGGGAGGCTATGCCGGATCACCCAACCAGAAAGCCGCCGAGGTGCAGACCAAGTACATCGTCGTCGACATGTACGCGAAGGCGATCCAGGGCATGTCGCCTGCCGATGCGGTCAAGTGGGCGCACGGAGAGATGGTCAAGGTCTACAGCGCCTGATCTGGTCCACGCCATCGAGTGCGGCGCCGGCCAGTTGCAACCTGGCCGGCGGTTTGAATTTGCAATCAATCGCGATTGATCGGCGAGCAACGAATTGTGCACGCCTGGATTGGCACGGACTGCCCGTTCGCGGCACTGCAGCGATTCCGTCTGTTTCCTAAAGGACTTCTGCCGTGCTGACGACGCGCGCGGCAGGCTAACTGTTGACCCATCTGCGACATTGGACAGCACTCAATAAAGTGCACGATCTCACTTGATCGCCGGAATGGTTCGCCCAGACGGCGATGTCCTGAGCCTACGCGCTTATGTTCAGCTGCCGCAGCACGTCAGCGATGGGTTGCTTTACGTCCTGATGGCCACCGTGTTGAAGGTGATGCGCGTGCCTTGTCCGTCGGGCAGTGGTGTGGCGGTCACGATCCTATCCGTGTTGATGACGATGGGCTGATCGTCCGGTTGCGTGAACTGCACGAATGCCATGAAAGATCGATCCTGCCTGTTGGGCGCGCGAGCCGCGCGCGGCGCCCCGAAACCTGCGACGAGCGGGCGTCAAGGTTAAGCCTGTGTACCGAAAACGTATGGCGAGGCGCTTCAAATGGCTTGCGGTGTTTGTGCTCGCTCCACCCCGACGCGCCGTCTCGCTTCCCGGTGAGGGCAGCACTCATCTACGCGGTTGCGGAATGACCGCTGTTGGCACCGAACGGACATGGCCCGATGTCGGACTTGAGTCCGTAATGCGGACCAAAGCGGACGTCTGCCAACACTTATGGATTTATGAGTTCACACCTAGTCGTTCCGCAGTTTCTCGCGTTCAAGCTGCTTAAGGAAATCAGCTAAGGCAACGTTGCCTGCGAACCGCGCGGCTTCATATGTGCTGAAGCCACCAGCTTCGAGCAACACACCCATCGGGTTGCGCCGGCGAATAATTCTCCATCGCCACGAAGGCGGATGGGTTAAGTCGCGGATCGCCCTGACGTAATAGCCCCAATCATCTCGCTCGCGAACCATGGCCGCCGATTCAAGGTCTTTAGTCAAAACGCCCTTCAAAGGGCCGTGCATGGTATTGCGAGAATCACACTTAGAAAACCCTGCCACCTCGGCATCGAGTGAATCAGGCCGACTTCCGAAATTGGCAGATAGTGTTGCAAAAGTCCCAAAAGCTGCAGCTGCTAAATTCTCGCCAACGGCACACTCGCTGCCGCGC
>CATPAO010000111.1 GCA_955652025.1 Casimicrobiaceae bacterium | reverse complement strand
CGTCCTTGACCATCGCCTGCACGACTTGCGCGATCCGCTGCGCGTCCGCCGTCGTCGGCGTCATCAGCGTGATCGTCGGGTTCGGCACGCCGGCTTCCTGCAACAGCGCCTTGGCGCGGGCGACGTCGCGTTTCGGAATCGGCACGTTCTTCGCATAGAACGCATTGGTCGGCGCGACCCATTGATTGCCGACGTCGGCCGCGCCGTCCGCCGCGACCTGCACGATTCCTTGGCGGTCGAGAGCGAGTTCAAATGCCTCGCGCACGCGCGGATCGCGGCCCAGAGGATTCTTCTGCGCGAGATCGCTCTTGCCGACGTTGATCGTGATGCCTTGGTAGCCGATCTCGGTGATCTGCGCGAGCTTGAACCGGTTGTCGCTCTTCAACTGCGGCACATCGGAGCCGGCGAGCCGCTCGATGAAGTCGAGCTGGCCGGAACGCAAATTCGCGAGGCGCACCGTCGAATCGGGAATCGGCAGATACACGACGCGATCGAAATGGATCTCGCCCTTGTTCCAGTAGTTGGCGAAGCGCTCGAGCACGATCCGGTCCTGCGCCACCCGCTCGACGAAACGGAACGGGCCCGCGCACACCGGCATCGCGCCGAATTTTTCGCCCTCCGCCTGCGCTGCCTTGGGCGACACGATCATCCCCGCGCGATCGGCGAGCTGCGCCAACAGCGGGGCGAACGGCGCGGACAAATTGAGGCGCACCGTCATCGGATCGACGGCGTCGACGGACGCGACCGGCGCCAGCTCGCCGCGGCGATTCGACCCCGCCATCGTTTTGTGCCGCTCGATGCTGTACTTGACCGCGGCGGCGTCTAACTTCTCGCCGTCATGGAACGTGACACCGGGGCGCAGCTTCAATGTCAGCGCCTTGCTGTCGGCCGACCATTCGTACGCCGTGGCGAGCTGCGGCACGATGTTGAGCTTTTCGTCGATGTCGAACAGCTTGTCGCACAGCGACGCGAACACGACCCGGCCGACGAAGCTCCGCGCGAGCGTCGGGTCGAGCACATCCGGATCTTCGGCCAGGCCGATGCGCAGCGTTTGCGCGTGCGCCGCGCCCGCCGCCGTGATGCCGACGAGCAAAACGAGCGCAACCCAGGGCCGAAGCAGCGGGGGCAAACGCATGAGAATCTCCGTGGGGTGAGCGACGCAACGGGACAGCGTCCCCGCGCGCGGGAATGGATTCAGCATAGCACGCGCCACCCTTCGATTTAGCCCTTGGCACGCGCCCGTTGGAAGCATTCGATTTCGGCCTCGATCGCGGCGCGGTCGCAGATTCCGGCAGGACGTTCGCGCGACGGCAGACAGCGCACGAACGGCTGGAAGCGCTCGAGGCTTTTCGCATACAGGCGCTGCAGCTCGGCGATCGGTTCCGCGTGGTCATCGACGCGGAGGTCGAGCGCCGGATAGTCCTCGGTAGTGCAGACGAGGAGCGCAGCCGCTTGCTTGCCGCGCTTGTCGCCGCCGGCCGCCTCGCCCGCCGCCAGCGCCGCGATCAGCCGCTCGGCGAACGGTAGCGCACGCAAGGTCTCGTACGCCGCCGCCGTGGCCTCGAGCACACCGGATCCCGCCAGCATGTTGCCGGCGACCGAAAAATCGGTTCCGCTGCGATGGCCGCACCAATCGACGCAAGCGGACCCCGTGTGCGCGCCAATGCGGCCGCGCGCATCGATCATGTGAATTTGGCGCTGGTCGCCGCCGGCGTCGCCGGCGGCCAGCGATCGAACGATCGACACCGGATCGTCGCCGCGCGCCATCGCGTCGAGCGCCGGCGCCGCGTACAGCGGATTGACGAGCGCCTGCGTCGCGACGGCGCCGACGCCGCTACGCGCGTACGGACACAGCGCGCCCACCGCAAAAAATCGGCTGGCAACGGCAACCCCGAAGCTTCCGGATGCATCCCGGGCAACGATCGACCAAGTCACGCGCGAATCTCCTGCGACCGCGCGTCCGGTGCGTGGCCGCAGGCGATTCTACGCGCGATCGGTTGCTACTCTCGAGCGATGGTCGATCGCCGACGTTCTTCGCGTCACCTTTTCATGGCACCGGCGTGACCGAAATACGATAAGCGTCATGCGCATCAGATGCGTATTTCATGTCGGCGAAACGTTACCGGGCGAATCGGACAAACGCCGACCACGACAAATCGTTCACCGTGACTAAGGACGCGACGACGCACACGTTCGACAGCTTCGCGTGCGCGATTCACGTGCTCGCGCCGCGTTGCGCGCATTGCAATTGCGCGATCATCGGACATGGCGTGGAGGCACGGCGGCGGATCTACTGTTGTGCGAATTGCGCGAAAGTCGGCGCGACGGGATTGCGGGATCGCGCCGACCGAGGGCGCGGTTCGTCGTCGGTCGCAACGGGGACCGCGGCGCGATCCCCGTTGTCGGTATCCCGCACAGCGCTCTAATGCAACTGGCCGCGGATCTCGCCGCCGGGGACGACCTTGCTGTGCACGTTGCCGTACGCGACGCCGGCGCGGATGGCCCGGATGACGTCGTCCAAATCGCCGGCGGTAACGAGCTGCGCGGCGGGCCCGATGACGTTGGCAGCCGAGAGGGTTCCGGTTACGGTGCCCGCTGCTGGGCAGGGTGGAGTCAGCGCGGCGACGGCGGCAGGCGCGGGGTTGGTGGCCGTCTGGCACAGCCAGATCGAGATGCCGGCGGCGACGCCGGCCTGCCCGATGTGGATATGCGCCTGGGTGACGTCGCCTTCCAGCCCATCGAAGCTGAGCTCGTAGTCGATGGTGCCGGCACGGTCGTTGATGAAAAGGCGTAGCGACCCCGTCGCGTCGCTGGCATTCGACGGCACCTCTTCGAATCCGCGCAATTGAACCGTGACAGTTTCGGCGGCGACGGGCGGCGCTGCGACCAGCGCGAGACCGGCACTCAGAATGGACACAGCGGATAGCAACAGGCGGCAACGCATGGACTCCTCCTTGTGCAGTGCGGGAGACGGGAAGCGACGGTGCACCGTGGCGCGCGGTCGCAAACGCATACAGCCGGCGCCGCAGAAAATTCCACACTCGCACGGACTATGTTTGGCGCGGTATCGCCGCCGGGGATGCCGCGCGGCGTCCGAGCCGCTCGTATTCGGCGATCACCTGCGCGCCCAAAAGGAGAACGATCGCCGCGAGCTCGACGCTCAGCAAGACGGCGATCGCGGTTGTCAACGAACCGTAGACGATTTGGATCTGCGAAATCGTGCCGTAGTACCAGACCAGCACGTGCCGGGTGATCTCCCACAAAAGGCCGGCCGTGACGCCCCCGATCAGGGCGTGCCGCAGCGACAGCCTGCCGACGGGCATCACTAGATAGATTGCCGTCAGCAGCAGAATTTCACCCGCGACGCCGAGCAGATAAAGGAGGTCGCCCGAAAGATCTTCGAGCGAGCGTGGAACGCCCAACACCGTCACGTTGTGCGTCGCAAGCACCGACAGCTTGCCGGAAACGACGGTGACGACGAGCCAGCCGACGCCCAAAAAATGATGAAGACGTAGGGCAGTAGCGCCGACACGATGAATCGGCGGCGGCGGGCGGCGACGCGATGCGGAAGATGACCGACATCGTGTTCTCGAGGACCGTGAACACGAGCGCGCTGAACAGGAGCATCGACGCGAGCAGCACACCGCTGATCGTTTCCCGGTGCGCGAGAAACGCCCGCAGCTCCGCCACGATGGCGTTCGACTGGCCGGGGACGACGATTTGGAGGTATTCCGACAGCGTGGCCAGGAGCCGCGCCTCGTCGATGAGATGCGAAAGCGCGATCAGTAACAGGATCAACAGCGGGATCAGCGACAGCAGCGCGTAAGAGGCCACCGCTCCGGCGAGGAGAAGCCCTTGATTGGCGCGAAACGCGCGCAGGACGTCGCGCGCAAATCGGCCCGGCTCCGCGACGATCAAAGCGGACGGTGCCGTCGAACCGAATGTCGTCACGAAGACGTCTCCGGCGACACGGACCCGCCACGCGAAATCGCGCGACAAAAAAACGGGGAATCCGATTGCCGGTTCCCCGTTTTGTCGTGCGCGCCGATGCGGCGCGCGTCAATCGTTTCGATTCCAGTGGCCACGATCCATGCGCCAGCGGTCACCGTCTTGCACCCATCGATGCGGCTCCCAGCGATAGCCCGACCGCTCGCGGACGTAATAGCCCTTGTGCCACACGTGGCGATGGCCGCTCCAAGCCCAATAACCCGGCGCCCACACATAACCGTAGCGCGGCGGGGGAACGACTTCCACGACCGGCGGTGGGGGCCCGATGGTGATGGACACGTCCGTACGCGCCTGCGATACCGCCGGTGCGACCAGCGCACTCGCGGCAAGCGCGGAGACGATCATCATCCGGGAAATGTTGTGCATGAGTCCTCCTCGCGGTAGGCGCCCGCGCGGACGCGTGCAGCGACCGCACTCGCGGCGCGATATGTAACCGACTGCCCCGGCGTCCCGTCGGTTCCGCCTCCCGTCAATCGCGCTCGCCGAATCAGCGTTGTTCCTACGCGCACGTCGGCGCAACTCCGACACTCCCGGAGGCGAGTGTGGTGGGCACGTCCCGCGGGCTCGCGCCGTATCCGAGTACCGCGGGGACACGCGCGCGATCCGGACGTCACCCGCCGCGATGCGGGGCCACGACGTCGACGGCATCGTCAATGTAGGAGAGCGCTTCGTTCAGCCTCGACATCGCGGTCGATGTCCTGCCGGCCGCGAGATCGGCCCTGATATCGACAAAGTATTGCCGCAGCCGCTGCTCGTAGGTCTCCGCCTTGGCGAGCTCCCCGATCAGGCGCTCGACTTCGGCTCGGTCTTCGTTCGCGCCAGCAGGGGACATCATGCGTGCCGCCCGCAATCGCGCTGCCGGCGATCGGCGGCGCCGATCGCCGCGATCCAATGATGCGATTGGATCGCCGGCGCGCGCTTCGCTAAGGTGATCGTGCGAGCAAAGCTCGACCGATCGACGCCGCTACCGAGGTAAAAGCCATGAAATCCATGTCGCATACGCAATTGTCCCTCCTCGATTCGCTGCCGGACGCGCGGCCGCTCGACGCGTGGCGGACGCGGGCGGGCGCGCCTTACGCAACGAGTGACGATGCGCCCCCTGGCGGAGAACGGCCGGACCCGAGATATTGGACCGCCTACGACCATTTCATGCTCGAGCGCGAAGCGCGCAAGATGCGCAATGCGTACGCGTATGCACTCGTCGCCGCGGCCCTCCGCTGGATCAAGGCTCGCGCCGCCGCGCTACTAGCACCATCGACTACCGCGGCATCGAGCGTATCGAAACCGGCCCCTCCCCGGTCGGACCGCCCGGAAGCGCGTCAGGCTTCGTACTTGAACGACAGCTGGACCCGCGCGCGGTAGGCAGTCACCTTGCCGCCGTCGACCTTCATGTCCAATTTGGAAACTTCGGCGATGCGCAGGTCGCGCAGCGACTTACTGGCCGTCTTGACGGCGTTGGCCGCCGCGTCCTCCCACGACACCGTGCTGGTGCCGATCACGTCGATCACCCGGTATACACCTTCGCTTGCGCTTTTTCTTGCCATGATGTCCTCGTTCTCTCCTAGGGGTTGCCCGACGTGGCCGCTGGCCACGCGGGACGAATGATCATACGCCCGCGAGTCCCGACGTGGCGAGGCCGCCCGCGGTTAGGGGTAAACGGGCGCGACGCGCGTATACCACGCGTGCAGGATGTCGTAGACCATCCGATAGTTCTTTTGCTGGAAGCTCGCGTGCGAGATGCCCGGCATCATCGTGAACTGCTTGTCCGCGTTCGGCAGTCGCTTGAAAAATTCGATCAAGTCGTCGAATGCAGCGATGCCGTCGTACTGTCCGCGCATCACGAGCGTCGGCATCGCGAGCTTCGCAGGGTCGACGACGGGCAGCTTCGAGCACATGTCGATGTAGGTTCCGTTCGGCATCGAATCGTCGAGCGCTAGAATCGCGTCGGCGAACGCGTCGACGACGCGCCGCTCCGCGCATTCGGGATGGTCGCGCTCGAAAATGGAATAGACGAATGCGCGGTCGATCGGCCGGCGTTTTCGCGCCAGGAACTCGGGAATTTTTTTTCGGCGCTGTTCCAACGTCGGCGCGCCTTCGCCGGTCCAGACGAACGCATCGAGCGCGAGGCGCCCCACGCGCGCCGGATGGCGCTCGGCAAACAGCGCAGCGCGGAGTGCGCCCGACGAGATTCCGTACGTCATGAAGCTCCGGACGCCGCGCGTCGCCGCGATGTAATCGGTCGCAGCGGCGAGGTCGTCGGCACCGTTCGCGATGTCGCAGTAAATATCGCGCGTCTTGTCGGAGCGGCCATAGCCTTCCATGTCGACGCACCAGCAGACGAATCCGCGGCGCGCGAACCAATCCATCACCGACGAATCGGGCCGGCCGGGGACGGTCAGGTCGAACGTGGGCTGCGACGCCATCGACGATCCGTGAACGAACAGCGCCGCGGGTTTTCCTTCCGGCGACCCGACGAACTTCTCCCACAAAAACAGTCGGACGTCGCCCTTGTGCGTCCAATGCGATTCGCCGACGACCGGGAGGGCGATGCCGGTGTCGATCATCGTTTCCATCGATCATCCATCGGTCGATCACTCGATTCGTGCACCGGTCTCGCGTATCACCTTCGCCCAGCGATCACGCTCGCCGCGGAAGAACGCGCCGAATTGTGCCGGGGACGAACCGACGATCTCGATCCCCGCAGCGGCCATGTAGCGCTTCGCCTCCGGGCCCGCCAGGACCTGCGCTAATTCACGATAGAGACGATCGACGATCGGCGCCGGCGTCCCTTTCGGCGCCAAGAGCCCCATCCACACGTACGCCTCGTAGCCGGGCACACCCGATTCCATCACGGTGGGCACGTCGGGAAGCTCCGGCGAGCGCGTCGCGCCGGTGACCGCCAGCGCACGGAGCTTGCCGGCCTTGATATGTCCGACCATGCCCGCCGTGCCGGGAATCGACACCGGCACGACCCCGGCGATGACGTCGGTCGTCGCCTGGCCGCTGCCGCGATACGGGACGTGATTGAGCTGCATCCCGGTCTGCGCCGCCAACTGCGCCATGAACAAGTGTTGCCCGCTGCCGTTGCCCGATGACGCGTAGTCGATCTTGCCGGGCCGTGCTTTCGCGTAGGCGACGAATTCCTGCAGCGTTTTCACCGGCAGCGACGGGTGGACGACCAGCACGCCCGGCTCGCGGCCGATCAGCGAGATCGGCGTGAAATCCTCGATCGGATCGAAGGGCAGGCTCTTGTAAAGCGACGCGCTGATCGCGTTGGTCTGCGATGCGAGCAACAACGTGTATCCATCAGGGAGGGCGCGCGCGACCGCTTCAGTGCCGATCGTCGCGCCCGCGCCGGGCTTGTTCTCGACCACGACCTGCTGACCCAAGCGCTTCGCCAGCTCCTGCGCGATCGCGCGCATCGGTCCGTCGACGGCGCCGCCGGGCGAGAATGGCACGATCACACGGACCGGTCGCGTCGGATATTCCTGTGCGCCGGATATGCCGGCGCCGAACGCGACGAATACGCCGAGGAGCGCGGCCGCGCGGCGCGATCCGCGCGGCGACGTTCGCCGGCTTGGTTGAGTAGTCATGGGCGCGCGAGCGTCGTCAAATCGCGGACGTTGGCCGAGCCGGCGAGCGCTTGGCACGCCTCGATCAGACGCGCCGCGCGTGCGGCGCCGAACGCAGGATCGACCAGGCGATGGAATTTGCGCGCGAGATCGGCATCGCTCATCGGATGGCCGAGACTGCCCAACGCGTGGGCAACGAAGAGATGCAGGTGCCGGCCGTCGGTGCAGCGGATCGTGACGTCGGCCGCCGCTTCGTCGATTGCGCGGTCGACGGTGGCGGTGATGCGGTCGCGCAACGCGACGACGTCCGGTCGCGCGACCACGTCGTCGGCGAACTCGGACTGGCCGGCCTGACCGAACAGGACGCCTGCCGCGCACGCGTGATAGACGCTGAACTTGCCCTCGAGGCCAGTGCGCGGCGTCTTCTTGCCGGTCAACTCGAGCACCAGCGGATGCACGCGCAGATCGATCCGCTCGATGTCGCCTGGCGCCAGCTTGTGCGCCGCGGCGAGTTGTACACAGCCGTCGATGCTCGGATGGATGACGACGCCGCACGCGAAGGGCTTGTACGTGTTGTACGAGATCTCGAAGCGCTTTCCCAGCGCATCGGAAATCTCGTGCCACGCGCGTTTGGTCGAATAAGTTTGCATCAGGCCGCGCGGCGCTTCGAGCGCGCGCGCCGACGCGGTGTAGCCGTGCTTTGCCATCAGTGCCGACGTCAATCCGGCACGCGCGGCGGCACCGGGATGCAACGCTTTGGTCATCGAGCCGAATTGCTCGCGTACGCCGGTCGGCTGCGACGCGGCAATGCCGAGCGCCATCGTCGTCTTGTCCGCATCCAGTCGCATGAGTCGCGCGCACGCCGCGGCAGCGCCCAACATGCCGGTCGTCCCCGTGATGTGCCAGCCGCGATCGTAGTGATCGGGATAAATCGCGTTGCCGACGCGGCAGGCCACGTCGGCGCCGAGGACGATGGCGTCGATCAGCTGCCGTCCGCTGGCACCGATGTGCTCGGCGAGGGCCAGCGCGGCGGACGCGACGGGACCGGCCGGATGAATGATCGTCTTGAGGTGCGTGTCGTCGAAGTCGAACGTGTGCGACGTGATGCCGTTGACGAGCGCGGCATTCGCCATGTCGACGCGCTCGCTTCGTCCCAGCACCGTCGCCTGCGGCGCGGGTGCGAGCTCCGCGACCGCCGCCAACGCGGCCTCGGCCGTCGCGTGGCGCGCCGCGCCGATCGCACAACCGATCCAATTGAGGATAGTTCGCTGCGTCTCAAATTCGACGCCGTCGTCCCAACCGCGCGACGGATGCGCGGCGACGAAGTCGGCGAGGATGCGCGTGATCGGCGGCGCGTTCGCGTCGGCCCCGACGTCCGTGTTATCGGTCATTCGCTGATCTGGATGTTGCGTTCTTTCGCGAGACGCGACCAGCGCGCGACGTCGTCGCGAATGTAGCGGCCGAACTGTTCCGGCGTCATCGGCATCGGCTCCAGCGCTTCGCCGGACAGCCGTTCGCGTAAATCCGCGCTCTCGAGCATCCGGTTGATCTCGTCATTCAGCCGGGCGACGATCGGTGCGGGCAGATTCGCCGGGCCAACGATGCCGTACCACTGCACGCCGTCGAATCCGGCAAAGCCCGATTCCTCGAACGTCGGCACGTCGGGCACCAGCGGATGGCGCATCCGCCCTGTGACCGCCAGGGGACGCACCTTGCCGGCCTTGATGTGCGGCAATGCGGCGGCCAATCCCGGCAGCATCGCCTGCGTCTGGCCGCCCAAGATGTCGACGAATGCCGGACCGATGCCGCGATAGGGTACGTGCACGATGTCCAGGTCCGCGGCGATCTTGAACTGCTCCATCGCGAGGTGTGTCAGCGTGCCGGGACCCGACGAGCCGTACGAAAGCTTGCCGGGATTGGCCTTTGCATACGCGATGAATTCGCGCAGGTTGTTCGCCGGGACGCCCGGCGGAATGACCAGAATGTTCGGCGTTACTCCGACCATCGCGATCGGAGTGAAATCCTTGATCGCGTCGTACGGCAGCTTGCGCACCGCCGGATTCGTTCCGTGCGTGCCGACGTAGCCGACCATCAGCGTGTAGCCATCCGGCGCCGCGCGCGCGGTAGCGAGCGATCCGACGACGCCGCCTCCGCCGCTT
>CATPAO010000110.1 GCA_955652025.1 Casimicrobiaceae bacterium | reverse complement strand
CGTCAATACCTGCCGCGCTTTCGAGCTTTGCGCGCGACCGACCGACCACGCCTGAACCGGTTCTGCCTTGCCCTTGACGGCGAACGGCTCGAGCTTGGTCGCATCGAAGTGCGTCGCGGAACGATCGAGCACGTCGGTGGTGGCCCAGATCCGCCCGACCTCCGCCTTGGCCATCAGCCGTGCGGTTAGGTTCACGGCGTCGCCCATCACGGTGTACGTGCGGCGATACCTCGGACCAATGTCGCCCGCGAACACGGCACCGCGATGGACGCCCACCCGGATGGGGATCGGCAAGTCGCTCGCCACGATCTGCGAGAGCGCGAGCAGCATCCGCTCTTCGTCGTTGCCGGTGACCTTCGGTGCGCCGCCGGTCAGGATGAGCTTGCCGCCGTCCGCATCGACGTCCGAGGCAAGAAACGATACGTTCTGCTCTTCGGTTGCCGCTTCCACGACGCTAACCAACCGCTGGAGCGCTTCCGCGGCGGCTTCCGGGCCGCGCTCGGCGATTAGCGCGTCGGTGCCCTCAAACCGGATGAATGCGATCGTGACCGGACGGTGCTCGGGTGCGCCGCCGCCACCGAGAACGTGCGCTCGGACCGCGGGTGACAGGCAACGCGCAAGCGTCTCGGGCGGCACCGGCGGCAGTTCGGTCGATCCGGGCACCACAGTGTCGCCCGGCGGCGCTTGCCGCAGCCGCAGTCCAGGGCCCTTCGCGTCGCCGACGCAATCGCTTGGCAGGAAAGCCGCCGTTTCCGCGCTAATGACGATCTCGCCGGCGCTGGCCTCATGCTCGATGGCGACCAGGCGACTCCACGCCGGTCCCACCGCGAGGAATTCGACGTGAGAAGTGCCTACGGCAAAAAAATGAAACTCTCCCGAATGCACACCCTGCGACATCTGTAGCGTCACCCGCACGTCGGGCAACTCGATCCGGCCGACGTCGTCCAGGGCCTGGCGCATCGCGACCGTCGCCTGACATGCGCGCTCAACGTGACCCTCGCCGTGGAACCACAGGAGCAGCGCGTCGCCGCCGAACTTGAGCAGGCGGCCGTCTTTCTGATTGGCAGCCAACAGGATCGCCGCGAAGCTGCTACCGATCGCATCGGCGATTTGCTCCGCGCCCTCGCGCCCCTTACGGGCAAGCTGTTCGGAGAGCTGCGTGAACCCGGAGATGTCAACGAATGCTGCGGTGCCTTCAGCAGTCCAGCATCGCCCGTTTGGATCGTCGGCCAGGTGGCGCTGGAACACCCGCGGCACGTACGGCCTGACCCGCTCAGCATCGAGCTCGCGGGCAGGGTCAGGCTGCTTGGCGTCGGCGTGTTCGTCGAGGGCGGAGCGGGAACCAAGCTCGGTGGTCACGATGCGGGCGGATCCAAAATCAAGCGTATAGGGAAATAGCCCCTACGACCCCCTGAAAACCTACGATTTGGCCACGGATTTGGTCACGCTACGCGACGCCAAGCCAGTCACGATTCGAGTAAGGATCGATCTCGACGACGATCTTCTTGACGGCAACGCTCGGGGCCTTGCGGCGGCCAACCGCCTTCATCGTGAATAAACCGGCGGTCGCCATCTTCGCCAGCGTGCGCGTGAGATTCGGCTGTGCCCGTCCGCTCATCTCCACGAGTTCGGCAACCGATTGTGGCTTGCGATCCCGAACGATGGCGAGAAGCTGGCGGTTTTCCGGGGTCAACAAGCGTACCACGGCATCGACTGAATTGAAGCTCGGCTTGGCCGCGTCTGCTGGGGCGGGCCGCTCGCGCCGTGCCACCGCCTTCAACTCCTCGCGTAACGAGCGTCGATTTTGAACCTTGTACTTGGTCATTTCGGTCTCCGCGTTTCTTCCACTTCGACGACCGTTGTATCCACCCCGCGCTCACCCAAGACCCGTTCCACTTCGTCGAAAAAGTCGTCAATCAGGGTCTCTGCATTCTTGAACTGACACGGTCGCCCTGGATCGGTCTTCGTCCGGTGCCAATGACCTCTCGCTGGCGGCTTGCGATTGAATCGGCCGCCCGTGGCCGAGACGCCATGCTCGACCTAGGCGATGTCAGGATCAAGACGACATCGAGCGAGAGGTGAGCCGGTGGGCTTACACCCTTGCCAATGAACGTTTCCTACTGGAAAAGATCGCTGCAAAGATGGCGAAACCCAAAGGAGTGCAACTTCCTCCCAAGCTCACGGTCGTGCCTTCGTCAGGTTCTCCTCGGTAGTCTCGGTTGGCAGCCACGCCACGATTGCTCGCTTCGCGGAACGAGATCCGCTGCTTGTTATCGCGCTGCGGAGCCGTCTGATTACGATGGTCGTCGCACCGGATGTGCGGCTGGCGAGTGAAGCCCTCTCTTTTTCGCGGCTTATCCGGTTGTCAGCCAACAACTGGCGAGTCCTCATGGGGCCAAGCTGAGTTCGAAAGCCCCCCGTTTTACTCGGCATTTCGGCTGGATTTCAAAACCAAGGCAGGGTACTTATCGGTCTCACGTTGCGCAGGGAGCTGCCACCCCTGGCCGTCCGTTGCGAGCGGCGAAGGCAAGCCCGTAGTTATCGCAGCGATCCATCGGGATCGCATTACACGTTAGCTGGCCGCGTATAGATAGGCAAGCCGCAAAGAGAAGTCGTAGTACCGAAGAGCGCGAAGTCAACTCGCATGGCTTCGTGCGCGCCTCCAAGGCGTTTCGGGACAGGTCAGCATCGACTGCGTGAGGCGTCGCCAGACGACGCGAGGAATGGAGCAACGACCGTCCCCGAGGCGGCGAAGTCAGAGTGTGTCGTCCTTGGGGCGACCTCTCAGCAGACATCCCGCGAGGGGTGGCCCGATGTTCGCGCCTGGCGCGAGCGCCGGGTTCTTCGAGAGAGGCCGAGCAATGTCGTTTCGTTGCCTCGGTCACGGACGTTAAGGCGTCCTAAGCGGCTGCCGATCCTGCGCCGATGTGGGGTCGGTACGTCACGGTTCGGTGGCCCCTGCAGAGCGGCGCAGGCGTCGCTGGCCATCCCCTGAGCCCCACCCCGAGAGCGCCGCCGGTGCGGCGTGCGCCGCGCGCGCAGCCTGACGCCGCTCGTGTGCCGCGAGCCTTGAGCTCGCCCGCACGATGTGGCGTTGGGCCGCCGCGCTCACGCCCGGAGCGCAACGCTCCTCGCCGAATAATCCGCGTAACGGATCGATGAGACGCGCTTAACAGCGCTCCGTGAGTCTTGGGTTAATGACTCTCGCGATGAGCGCTCCCCGGGGGAGCGCAGTGGCGACGCCGAGTAAGCGCCGTGCGGCGCCGGCGGGAAGCAAAACAACCGCACAAAACGGGAGTGGTGTCCCGTGCTCAGTCTACCTCCTCCGGTCGCTACGGCGCCTCAGGCGAGCAGAAACACTTACCTGACATGCAACACACACCATCGAGGAAGCAGAAACGCTCTACCGGACCATTGAACGGCTCTCACGAGGAAATGAATGATGCCACCGAAACGAAACGCGGACCCGAAGCCACCGCCGGCCATTCTGCCGGCGGTTCTCAAGCAAATTGCGGCTATGGAAGCCCTCCCGCGGGTTCCCTCTCATCAACGCGCCACGGAGACACCGATGCGTGATTTGAACTACGACTTGAAGCAGCTTTGCCGGCGAAACCGCGATGGCAGCTACGCCACCCAGGCCGACCGGGAACACATTCTTGACCTCATCGCGGATCAGCTCGAGGAGATGGGTTTCCGGCACATGGACACTCACAGCCTCAAGCCCAAGCATGTCGAGAAGTTGGTCGAGCGTTGGCTAGCCGAGGCGCTGTTGCCGGGCACTATCAAGAACCGAATGTCTGCGCTGCGGTGGTGGGCGCAGAAAGTCGGCAAGGAGAACGTCGTCGCCCGATCGAACGCCGCCTACCGCATCCCGGATCGGGTGTACGTCACCAACGTCAGCAAAGCGAAGGAGCTTGACGTGGACAAGGTTCAGCAAATCCCCGAGCTCTTTATTCACATGTCGCTCGGCCTGCAGGCATTGTTTGGCCTGCGGCGCGAGGAATCGATCAAGATCATCCCAGCGTGGGCGGATCGCGGGGATCGCCTAGTGCTTAAGGCTTCGTGGACCAAAGGCGGACGCGAGCGAGAGATTCCTATCCGCACCCTGCCGCAACGGCAGCTCCTCAATGAAGCCAAGACGCTCGCGAAGAGTAAGAGCCTCGTCGCGCCAGGCTATCGCACCTATCGCGACTATGTGCATCATTTTCGCTACCAATGCGAGCGGGCCGGCATTCACGCGTTCCATGGGCATCGCCATTACTACGCGCAAGCGCGCTACAAGGAATGGGCCGGTTGGGACTGCCCGGCGCGTGGCGGCCCGACCGCCGAGCAGCTCACGCCGAAGCAGAAGGCCACCGATCGCGAGGCTCGGCTCACGATCAGCCACGAGTTAGGCCACAACCGCGAGCAGATTACCGCGGTGTATCTCGGCCGATAGCGCTCGCTGCGATGACCCGCTACATCCGCATTCCGAAGTTCGAGGAGCTCGTCGGTTACACGGTTAAAGCCATCGCGCGCAAGATCGAGACGGGCGTATGGACCGAGGGTCGCGAATTCCGGCGCGCGCCTGATGGGCATATGCCCGTGGATCTTCAGGGGTACGAACGTTGGGTCGAAAATCAGCCTCGGGCGGCGTAACCGAGCACCGCGGGAAGATCCGGCTCGATATCTGGTATCGCGGCAAGCGACTGCGCCCCGTGATCGACCTTGAGTGGAATGAGCGCAATCGTCGCGCCGCTCTGCGCATGGTCGCAGCGATCCGGGAAAAACCAGGAGGGGGACATTCGCTAATCAGTGCTGAGCCGTAGTGGCGCAGCCGGTTCTGGGCACTGTTGCACTTCGGCGAACAGAACCGCTTGAACGCGATCAGACTCTTGTCGATCCACGAAGCGGGGCCGACGACGATGCGGCCTATCGGCGGGTCGACTCCGCTTCAGACCGTCGCGTCCTCGTGACCTGGATTGGTCGGTGTTGCTGAGTTCGCACGACTTGGCCTGGCCTGTCGCCGACGGCCCGCCGCCTTGACTCTGGGAGGTGCCGACGTTCAGTCTGATCAGCGGATCGATCACGCGGCGCTGCTCGGCGGAGCGAAGCACTCGGGGACGCGCGTCACCCTCTTGCCGGCGATGATCATGCCCAGCACCTCGTCTTCGGTGACGTCGGCGGTGCGGTAGGTGCCGACGGTCTTGCCATTCTTCATGACCGATAGCCGGTCGGAAAGGCCGAACACGTCGGGCATGTCGTGGGAGATCAGGAAGATGCCAACGCCGCCCGCTTTCAACTTGCGTACGAGGTCATGCACCATGCGCGTTTCCTCCGGCCCGAGCGCGGCGCAGGGCTCGTCCATGATCAGTGCGCGTGCGTTGAAGTGCAGAGCGCGCGAAATGGCGACTATCTGGCGCTGCCCGCCCGATAGCGAACGCACCGGCACGCGGATGTTCTCGAAATTCGGGTTGAGGCGGCGGAACACGTCGCGCGCGGCCTTTTCCATCGCATACTCGTCCAGCGTGCCCCAACGTGTCGTCAACTCGCGCCCGAGGAACAGGTTGGCCACGCTGTCGAGGTTCTCGGCCAACGCCAGGGTCTGGTAGATGGTCTCGATGCCCAGGCGCTGCGAGTCGGCCGGGCTCTCGATGGCCGCCACGTTGCCCGCCACACGCACCTCGCCGCTGTCGAGCGGGTATGCGCCAGCAAGCAGTTTCATCAACGTAGACTTGCCTGCGCCGTTGTGACCAAGCAGCGCGACTACCTCGCCGGGATAAACCGTCAGGCTTACGTCCGCGACAGCGTGCACGCCGCCGAAGGCCTTGTGGATGCTGCGCATTTCGATCAGCGGCGAAGAAGTACCGTGGCGGCTCATGTCACGCGTTCCCCAGTCGCGCGGCGGTAGAGAACGTCGAAGACAACGGCCACGATCAGCACCTGGCCGATGATGACCATGCGGTAGCCGATGCTCACGTCCAGCAGCAGCATGCCACTTTCAAGGAATTGCACGATCAGTGCGCCCAGCACTGAGCCCAGCACCGTGCCGCTGCCGCCCGACAGTGCCACACCGCCGATGACCGCTGCAGCGATCACATACAGCTCCATGCCCGTGCCCAGTGAATTGGTGCCGGCATTCAGGCGCGATACCTGCACGATTGAGGCAACGGTGACCATCACGGCGAGTAGCAGGAACAGCTTGAGCGTCACCTTCTTGACCGGGATGCCCACCAGCAGCGCCGCCTCAGGATTGCCGCCGATTGCGTAGACGTAGCGACCGAAGCGTGTGCGGTTGGCGATGAAGGCCAGACTCGTCACCACCACGCCCCAAATCAGCACTGGGATCGGGATGCCTTGGCCGGCGCCATTGTCGGCCAGCGCGTAGGCGTTCATTGTCGCCACGAAGGCGAGTAGCACGATCATGAAGAACAACGCCAAGCCGGCGTCGAACCACTGTGGCCGCAGGGGGAATCCGTGCGCCTGCGCACTGCGCCGGCG